>NZ_JBHYYB010000025.1:0-71217 GCF_042752535.1 Kitasatospora sp. NPDC059327
CCTCGTACGCGGGCCGGGCGCCGGCGGACCCGTCGGGAGCGGCTGCCGCCGCCGAGCCGTCGGAGCGCCCGGAACCGGGGTCAGCCGCGCGCACCGGACCGGCGGCGCAGCAGGGCGAAGCCCAGCGCACCCGCGCCGACGGCGGCCGCGGCGCTGCCGCCGACCAGCTTGGTGCCGGCGTCGTCGAGGGCACCGCTGCCGTCACCGGCCTGGGCGGCGCCCTGCGGCACCGTCGTGACCTGCGGCCGGCCCGAGCCGGCGGCGCCCGACGGGGTCGGGGTCGGGGTGGCGGTGGCCGTGCCGGCCGGCGCGGCGGTGGGCGCGACGGCCGGACCGCCGTGGCTCGGCGTGGCGGTCGGTACGGTGGCGCCGGCGCCACCGGCGGCGGGCGCGACGGCCGGACCGGGCCGGCTCGGGGTGGCGGTGCTGGTGGGCGCGGCGCTCGGCGCCGACTGGGCGCCCTTGGCGGCACCGGCCGCCGCGACCACGGGCTGGTCGGGGTTGTCGACGGCCGGGGCGGTGGGAGCCGGGGTCCGGGCCCCGTCGGCCCAGGCCTGGCCGCCGGAGACGGTGGCGAACAGGGCCGCCCCCGCTATGGTGCAGCCCGCCAGGGCCCGGCGGGCGGACGAATTGCCGGTGCGGGTGGAGCGGTGCTTCGACATACGGTGTGTCTCCTTGTCGCGGTACGCGGCCGGCCGGTTCGGGCGGCGCGTCCTGACCGACGGTAGGAGGGCTGTGTCGCGGTCCCCGGGAGGTCGTGTCACGGCCGTCCATCGGCTGGGTAACAGCCGTTCGTCACGGCGGCGGGACCGGTCCGCGCGACGGTGACCGTGGGCGCACCGCAGGCCCGGGCGACCGGGGCTCCGGACTCCGGCCGCGTCGGACTGCCCGGCCCGCGGGGCGGTCCGACCTGGTCTGCCGGGGGGCAACGGCCGTCAACACGCCGCTGGGTGACACCGGATGGGGTGAACGCGAATGTCGCACCCATCCGGGTGCCGGGTCACGCCGAATGGAGGACGTGAGCGACGAGACGACGACCAGGCCCCCGGGGCCCGACCGACCCGGCGCCGGGCGGCTGGTCCGGCTGCTGTCGGCCGTGCTGTGCGGGCTGGCCGGCGCGGCGGCCGCCGTGGGAGCGGGCGAGGCGGTGGCGGCCGTGACGCGGCCGGCGGCGGCTCCGGTGGTCGCGGTCGGCTCGGCGGCGATCGACCTGGCCCCGACCGCCGTGAAGGAGTACGCCGTTCGCACCTTCGGGACGGCGGACAAGCCGGTCCTGCTGGCCGGGATCTACCTGACGATGCTTCTGCTCGCGGCCGGCGCGGGCCTGCTCGCGGTCCGTCGGCGGGCCCACGGCCCGGCCCTGTTCGGCCTCTTCGGCGCCGTCGGCGTCTGGGCCGCCCTGGCCCGGCCCGACTCCACCCTGCCGGACGCGTTCCCCTCGGCCGTCGCCGCCCTCGTGGGGGCGGTCGCCCTCGACCGGCTCGCCGGTCTGCTGCGCCGCGTGGACGGGCCGCCCAGCGTGGACGGGCCGCCCCGCGGCGCTCCGCCCGCCGGCCGGGAGCCCGCCGGCCCGCTGCCCGCCGACGTGCCGGCCGTCGACCCGTCCGTACGCTCCCGACCGGCCCGTCGCACGGTGCTGGTGGCCGGCGGCGCCACCGTCACCGGGGCCGCGCTGGTCGGCGTGGGCGGCCGGGTGCTGGCGGACCGCCGGGCCGACGTCGGCGCCGCCCGGGCCGCCGTCCGGCTCCCGGCCCCCGCACGGCCCGCGCCCCCGCTGCCGCGGGGCTCGGCCCCCGGCGTCCCGGGGCTCGCCCCCTTCGTCACGGCGAACGCGGACTTCTACCGCGTCGACACCGCCCTGACCTTGCCCCGGATCGACCCGCGCGACTGGACCCTGCGGGTGCACGGCCTGGTCGACCGGCCCCTGCTCCTCGGCTTCGACGAGCTCCTCGCCCTGCCGCTGGAGGAGTTCGACCACACGCTCTCCTGCGTCTCCAACGAGGTGGGCGGCCCCTACGTGGGCACCACCCGCTGGCTCGGCGCCTCACTGCCCGCCCTGCTGCGCCGTGCCGGTGTCCGCTCCGGCGCCGAGCAACTGGTCGGCCGCTCGAAGGACGGCATGACGATCGGCACCCCCGTGGAGTCCGTCCTGGACGGCCGCCGGGGCCTGCTCGCCGTGGCGATGAACGGGGAGGCGCTCCCGGTCGAGCACGGCTTCCCCTGTCGCACCGTCGTGCCCGGCTTCTACGGCTACACCTCCGCCACCAAGTGGCTCGTCGACCTGGAGCTCACCACCTTCGCCGCCCACGACCCGTACTGGGTGCAGCGCGGCTGGGACCGTACCGGGGCGGTGCGGACCGCCTCGCGGATCGACGTCCCGCTGCCGTTCGCCCGGGTGCCGGCCGGGGAGGTCACGCTGGCCGGTACCGCCTGGGCCACCCATCGGGGCGTCGGCGCCGTGGAGGTCCGGGTGGACGGCGGCCCCTGGCAGCAGGCCCGGCTCGCCGAGGACGCCGGACCGGACGTCTGGCGGCAGTGGAGCCACCGCTGGACCGGTGCCACGCCCGGTACCCACCGGATCGAGGTCCGCGCCGTCGACGCGGCGGGCGCCGTCCAGGAGGAGACCCGCAGACCGCCCTACCCCTCCGGTTCGACGGGCTGGCACAGCACCGTCGTCACCGTGACCTGAACCCGGGTCGTTCCCGACCCTCCGTCACCCCGGCGGTCCACCCGGACCGGCCGGATCCCCTCACCGTGTCCGCGAACGCCGGACACCCCGTACAGGAGAACCGTCATGACCTCGCGCACTCTGCGTCGCAAGTCCCTCGCCGCCGTCCTCGTCGCCGGCTTCCTGGTCACCGGGCTGAGCGCCTGCAGCAGCGGCGGCGACAGCAAGTCCGGCGACAGCAGCACCAAGGCCGCCTCCGCCGGTACCTCGTCCGCACCCGCGACGGGCGGCGGCACCCCGGCCATGGAGAGTCCGGCCACCCAGGCGATGGCGGGCCGGCCGTTCGGCGCCGCCTGTTCGGCGGTGCCCAAGGACGGCTCGGGCAGCTTCGCCGGGATGGCCCAGGACCCGGTCGCCACCGCCGCCTCGAACAACCCGCTGCTCTCCACCCTGGTCACCGCCGTCAAGCAGGCCGGGCTCGTCGACACCCTCAACTCCGCGCAGAACATCACCGTGTTCGCGCCCACCAACGACGCCTTCGCCAAGCTTCCGAAGAAGGACCTGGACGCCGTCCTGGCCGACAAGGAGAAGCTCACCAAGATCCTCACCTACCACGTCGTCCCCCAGCGGCTGGAGCCGGCCGGTCTCACCGGCGGCCACAAGACCCTGGAGACGCACGAGGTCACCGTCACCGGCGCCGTCCCCGACTTCACCGTCAACGGGTCCGCCAAGGTGCTGTGCGGCGGTGTGCAGACCGCCAACGCGACCGTCTACATCGTCGACACCGTTCTGATGCCCGCCTCCTGACGGAGCATCGGCACAAGCCGCGCGGTCCCCGGTCGAACCCCCTTCGGACCGGGGGCCGTGCCCGTCCGGCGCCGCCCGCTCCGTTCGCGGACCCGGGCGGCGCCGGGCTGTCACGGGGGTCCGCCGGTGCGGCGACGGTCCGGGCGCGGCCGGTCCGGCGCCCTCGTCGCGTGCGGGAGGGGCGCCGGACCGGGGTCAGGGACGGGTGTGCCGGGCAGGGGGGCCGACGGGCGTCGGTTCGGCACTGACGTCAGATCAGAACTTCACGTCGGTGCAGGAGTAGAAGGAGTTGTTGGTGTCGGCGATCTCCCAGACCGCCACCACGACCTGGTGCCCGGTGCGGCCGCTGGGGACGGTCGCGGTGTGGGTGGTGGTGGCGGCCGGCTGGCGGCCGTTGTAGTTGACGGTCAGGAACGGCGTCAGGTCCAGGTTGGCCCGGGTGATCTTCTGGGTCGCGTCGTAACCCGGCTTGGTGAGGTAGTACTTGAACGTGGTGGTGGCGTGCCTGGCCTCGATGTTCCAGGTGAAGGTGAGCTGCTGGCCCGCCGTCACGTTGGTGGTCGGCCAGGTGCCGTTGCGCGGGGCGTCCAGCGGGGCCCAGCGCGGGTCGGCGCCGGCGCAGATCGTGCCGTCGGCCGGACCACGGCTGGGGAAGCCCTTCGGTCCTTCGACGCTCTGCGGTTCCCACTGGATGTCGCCGCAGTTGGTGACGACTCCCGCGCCGCAGAGCGCGGCCCGGCTGGGCGGCAGATTGATGAAGCCGTGCGACTGCGCCGGCAGGGCGAGCGTGAGCGGCAGCGCGATCGCGGCCGCGGCCGCGCCGGCGAGATGACGTTTGCGCATGGTGCTCCTCCGTGGGGGTGGATGGAGTGTGCGCCCGACGCAGGGCGCGCGCGTGGGGGTGCGGCGGCCGTGGATCCTTTGGCATGCCTGCGCCAGGTCGGTGTGGTCCCACCGTAGGAGCTGTCACCCCGGCCCGTCAATGGTCTGAACCATTCGCCGGCTCGAACCTCCCTTACCCACAGGCGGGTTCGGCACTCCCGCCCGCGCGGAGCGGCGTCGGTCGGTGTCGCTCGGGCCGTGCCGGCCGGTGTCGCCCAGGGCTCGCGGGCCGGCGTCGCTCAGGCCGTGCCGGCCGGTGCCGCCCAGGGCTCGTCGACCGCGTCCGTCAGCGCCCGGAGCAGCGTCTCGCGGGTCCACCCCGGGGCAGCCCCCGGCCGGGTGCCGAGGTACTCGGCGGCCCGCCGGAGGTCCCAGCCGTGCGCCTCGACCAGACCGGCCGCGACGGTGCGCGGATAGCCGGCGCGAGGCGCCCGCGGCTCGGCGTCGGCCAGGCCGCCGGGGGCGGTGAAGGTCAGCACGGGGATGTCGCCGAGGGAGCCGGGGCACACCAGCGTGCCGTACGGGCCGGGCGCCGGCCGGTCCCGGCCGTCCCGCAGGACCGCGGCCGGCGGGAGGTCCGCACCCGGCTCCCGGTGCGTCTCCTGTGCGGCGATGTCGCTGAACTGCCCGGCGCTGACCAGATAGGCGCGCGCGGGGACCTCGCCGGTCCGGTCCGGTCGTAGAAGGCCGTGCCGCCGCCCCAGACCGTCGACTCCAGGGCGAAGTACAGCAGCCCGGGCAGCAGCAGGGGCACGGCCCGCTCGGGCGGCCGCCCGTCCCGGCAGCCGGGGTACGTCCGGGCGCCGCCCGGCGGCCGTCCGCCGCGGAGGTAGCAGGCCAGCCGCCCTGCGCACATGTTCGAACCGTAGGCGGCGTACCAGACGCGCTCGGGCAGGGCGGTCGGGGCGGCCGGGCCCGCCGCCGGGTGCGGCCGGTGTCTCGGCACGGCCGTGCCGTTCCCGGGCGTCCCGGGAACCACGAACTCCCGGCGGGGGAGCCGGGCGGCTACGACGACGGCGTCGCGTCCGCCTGCGCGGTCCGCCACTTGAGCTCGATCTCCAGCTCGATCTCCCCGTCCTCGACCTCGACCTCGATCTCGGCCTGGAGTTCGTCGGGAACGCGCAGGGTCAGCGTCCCGGGGCCGAGATCCAGTTCGGCGCTGCCGCCGTGTCGCAGGGCGTCCGCGATCGCGGAGAGCCGGTCGGCGGCCTCCAAGCGTGACAGCGAGGCCTTCTGCTCGAACTTGAGGTCGTTCACGATGCCTCCACCTCGGAAGGAACAGCAGGTACCTCCCATTGTGGCCCCGCCGCCCGGAGGGGGCATCCGACCGGTCGCGCAGCGCGGGCGGGCCGGTCCGCGCGCCCTGTCCGGGCCTCCGGCGGGCCGGCCCGCCTCCGGCCTCACCCTGCCGGTCGACCTCCGGCGGGTGCGGGTGCCGGGGGCGGTCCCGGATCGGGGTCCGGGAACGGGGGGACGGGCGGCGGGACGGGGTCGGGTTCCTCGCCGGGGCGCGGCCGGGGGGCCGGGTGCGGGAACGGTTCGGTGTCCGAGTTCGGTGGTACCGGTCTGGTCATCGTGGTCACCTCGCGCGGTGGCGACTGCGGGGGCTGGGGGGACTGCGGCGGTTGCGGGGGTCGCCCTCCGGTCCGGCTTCAGCGGCCGAGCGCGTGTTCCAGCTCCCGCTTGTTCATCTTCGAGCGGCCCTTGATGCCGCGGTTCCTGGCCTCGTTGTACAGCTGGTCGTAGGTGCGGCCCCGGGCGCCCTGGTGGGACCGCAGTCCACCCCGGCGGCCGGAGGAGATGTCATGGGTGGAGCCGCGGGCGGCACTCTTCGACTCGCCGTGCCTGGCCCGCTCCTTGTTGACCGTGCGGGCGGCGATCTCCTCGGCCGTCCTCTCGCTCTCGCCGCGGTCCAGCACGCTCTCCTTGATGTGCTCGTACTGGCGCTCACGCTTGGGGCTCGATCCTCGGGGCATCGCAGCCCTCCTCTCCGCTCGGTGCGCGCCTACCCGGTTGCGGGCCGGTGAATCGGACGAAGGCGGTCGGCCCGGCTCCGCTCGGCCGGGCCGGGGACCGGTCGGCGCGGCGCGTGCAGCAGGCCCTGCGGCAGATACCCGGAGCGGAGCTCCGGCTGCCAGCCGTGCGCCTGGACGGCGAGGGCGGCCAGCGCGACGGACTCGACCGGCAGCAGGGTCCTCGGCTCCGGGTCGGGGCCCGCGTCCGCGCGGTGGCGGCGGAGCCGGTCGGCGAGGGCCTCGTCGAAGGCCACCTGGTCGTCGTCGAGGAGGACGCGGAGCAGCCGCTGGTCCGGGGTGAGCGTCCCGGCCGCGTCCAGTCGGCGGGCCGCCTCGGCCCGCGTCGGCGCGTCCGGCTTGGCGAGCGGGTCGTCGGCCCGCCGTGCCGCGGGCGAGGTGTCGACGAGGTACGCGCACAGCGCGTCCATGGCCGCGAGGTCGGCCGGAGCCGACACCGATTCCAGTGGCGAGTAGGGCACCCCGTCCCGGATCGCGGGCGCGTAGTCCTCCTTGAGCAGGGGGCCGATCACCCGCGCCGGCTCCCGGAGCAGGCCGGTGGTCAGGCAGATCGCGAACGCGTCGAGCCAGGTCCGTGCCGTGGGCGCCTGGTCCACCGCGTCCTCGAAGGAGAACTGCGCACTGATGAGCCTCTCGTCGATCAGCGGGAGGGAGACCTCGAAGTCACCCCCGGGGAAGGCGCCGAGGCTCAGTACCCCGAGGCCGCACTCGGCCGCGGTCCGCAGGGCGAGCCGGCCGGCGTCGCCGGTGAGCGCGGGGTCCTGGAGGGTGCACGCGCCGACGTGGTCGAGGAGCTCGTCGCGCAGTACGGCCAATCCCCGGAGCGACAGGGAGTTGTAGCGGAGCCCGTGCCAGTGGCCGAAGCTCCGTCGGCGGATGTCGTCGAGGGCCCGGTCGACGCGCTCCTCGTCGACCTCGTGGCGCGTCACTTCCCGCACGGCTGCTGCCTTTCCGATGATCATTCCAGCTGGCCGCCCGACGCTACCAGGGTGCCCTTCCGCGGGCCGACCCGACCCGAGAGGGGACGCGCCGAGCCGCTCCGTCGGGCCGTTGCGCCGGGGAGGCCTCGGGGCTGGCAGACTGGTGATCATGACAACCGATCTGCGTCCCCTGTGGCAGCCCTTCTCCGAGCCCTCCGCCACCGTCCCCGTCCAGGCGGACCGCCACCACCTGCTGCCCGTGGACCGGGCCCCCTTCCTGGAGCCCGCCGTGCCGGCCGAGTTCGAGGAGCAGCTGCCCGAGGCCTGAGGCCGACGAGCCGGGGGCCGACGATCCGGGGCCCTTCGGCCGCCCCGATCGACCCTCCCGGCGGCACCGGCACCGGCACCGGCACCGGCACCGGCATCGCACCGGCACCGCCTTCGCCGCGATCGCGACGACGGCCACGACCTCGACCTCGACCGCCGTCGCCCCCGCCCTCACCGGGCCCGGCAGCGGCGGTTCACACCTCGCGCCGTCCTACCGCCCCACCCCCTCGACGCCCGTGCCGGGCGGCCGCAGCCGGTGTGCTGTCACCGCCCGCCGCACCGCCATGGCGCCGCGCCGCGGTGGCGGGCCGGCGTCGGGTCCCCCGCAGCCGGCTCGGGTGTCGCCCACCCCGACCGATGCGCGGGCCTTCGAACCGTTCGAAGGCCCCGGGCTCGTTCCGCGTCGGCGACCGGCCTGGCCGGCAGGATTCCCCCCGGCCCGATGGTGTCGGTGGACGCCCTCGCGGACCCTCGCGCACCCCGGCCGCCGCGCGCTCCGGATGGCCCTCCGGCCGGACCCGCCCGGCCGTGCGGGGAAGCTGTCCACGGTCCTGAGGGTCGACCTCCGACACGCCGAAGGATAGGTTAGCCTTCCCTAACTTTTGCCGATGGGAGGCTGCCGTGGAGCAGGGGCATGGCTGGGAGGGCGTCGTCCTCAAGTTGATGCGGGGCAGGGACTTCGTCTGGACGGTGACCGGCGCCGAGGACATCACCGAGCACTGCCGGCGGGTGCGTTTCACGGACGGCGGGATGCTCGCGGCCACCGGGGCGCATCCGACCATGTGGGTGCGGGTCTGGTTCCCGGGTGCGGGCCGCCCGCACCAGCGGGCCTACACCCTGGTCGACCCGGACGCGGCCACCGGCGCGTTCGCCGTCGAGTTCGCGCTGCACGAGGGGCCCGCCAGTCGCTGGGCGCGGGGGGCTCGGCCCGGTGACGTCGTCCGGGTGACCGTGCAGGGCTCCGCCTTCGAGCTGCCGGATCCGGTGCCCGAGCGGATGTTCCTGATCGGCGACCGCGCCTCGGTGCCGGCGCTCAACTCCCTGCTGACGGCGCTGCCCGAGGTGCCGGCCACGATCTGGCTGGAGACCCGGCACGACAGCGACGAAGGGCTGCCGCTGCGGATCCGGCCCGCCCGCCACGAGGTGCGCCGGCTGCCGCGCGAGGAGGACGGGGCGAGGCTGGTCGCCGATGTCCGGGCCACGCTGCCCGGACTGATCGGCGACCCGGCCGGCGCGTATGTGTGGGTCGCCTGCGACACCGTCACCACGCGCGCGCTCGCCCGGTTCGCCCGCAAGGAACTCGCCGTCCCGAAGGCGCGCCTGCACGCCCTCGGGTACTGGCGGCCCTGAGGGCCCGTGCGCTCCCGGCCCACCCCCGTTGTCGCCGCCCGGTCCTCACGTCGCGTCACCGGACCGGGCCCGGCGATCGCACGCCGGGGCGACGTTCGCACGGGATGGTGACGTCCAGGGTGAAGAAATGTAAGGTTACCCTTGCCTAAGTGGTTCCGGAGCGACCGAACCGCGCTTCCCCGGGCACCCGCGAAGCGGGTCCGGGGGAGGGGGAGCGAATGCCGCACAACCCGGTGCGGGCATCCTGAACGCAGGGGGATCGGTGGAGAACGGCCTTGCCGGGCGCGCGCGTCGCGCCGCGGTCGCTGGAGCTTCGCACACGGGCGGCCCCCTCGCGGCGCTGCCGTGGCTGGAGGGGTTCCGCGGCAAGATCGTCGTGATCAAGTTCGGCGGGAACGCCATGGTGGACGAGGGCCTCAAGGCGGCCTTCGCCCAGGACGTCGTCCTGCTGCGCTACGCGGGAGTCCGGCCGGTGGTGGTCCACGGCGGTGGCCCGCAGATCAGTGCCCAACTGGGCCGGCTCGGGATCAAGTCGCACTTCACCAACGGCCTGCGGGTCACCACCCCCGAGGCGATGGACGTCGTCCGGATGGTGCTGGCCGGCCAGGTGCAGCGCGAGCTGGTCGGCCTGGTGAACCGTCACGGCCCCTTCGCGGTCGGCATGACGGGTGAGGACGCCCACACGATGACGGCGGTCAGGCGCCACGCGGTCGTGGACGGCGAGCCGGTGGACATCGGCCAGGTCGGCGACATCGCCTCCGTCGACCCCTCGATGGTCCGCACGCTGCTGGCGGACGGCCGGGTCCCGATCATCTCCCCGGTCGCGCGCGGTGCGGGCGGCGACGTCTACAACGTGAACGCGGACACCGCCGCCGCCGCGGTGGCCGCCGCGCTGGGCGCGGAGCTGTTGGTGATGCTCACCGACGTGGAGGGCCTGTACCGGGACTGGCCGCGTTCCCAGGAGGTGATCCGCTCGTTGACCGCCTCCCAACTCGCCGACATCCTGCCGGGCCTGGCCAGTGGCATGGTCCCGAAGATGGAGGGGTGCCTGCGGGCCGTCCGGGCCGGGGTGGGCCGGGCGCGCGTGCTGGACGGGCGGGTCCGGCACGGGGTGCTGTCGGCGTTCGGCGGACCGTCGGTGGGCACCGAAGTGCTGCCGGACGGACCGCCGGTACCGCGGCGGGCGTGCCGGGAAGCGGCGGTCGGTCCGGAAGGTCGGCAGGTCGCGATGGTTGGTTCGGGTACGACATGGATTTGACTCGCCCTCGCCGGTGATAGAAGTTAGGTAAGCCTTACCTACGGCGAGTGAGTGGGCGAGTGACGGAAGGCCACCACGGTCGACCGGACACCGGCGGGGCCGAGAAGCAAGAAGCAACGGAAGGATCGATCATGTCGCGCGAGAACGGCGCAATCGACCGAGGCGAGAGCGCCGACGACCTGGTCGGCATAGGCTTCGGTCCCGCCAACCTGGCTCTGGCCATCGCTGTGGACGAGCACAACCGGCGGGATCCTCAGCAGGCCCTGAAGGTCGGCTTCGTGGAGAAGCAGGCCGGGTTCGGCTGGCACCGCGGGATGCTGCTGGAGGGGGCGACCATGCAGGTCTCCTTCCTCAAGGACCTGGTGACGATGCGCGACCCGCGCAGCCGCTTCACCTTTCTGACCTACCTCCAGGAGCGCGGGCGGCTCGCCGACTTCATCAACCAGAAGTCCTTCTACCCGACCCGCCTGGAGTTCCACGACTACCTGGAGTGGTGCGCGGCGGAGTTCGCCGACCGCGCCGCCTACGGTCGCGAGGTCACCGCGGTCCGCCCGGTGACCTCCTCGGACGGCCGGGTCGAGTTCGTCGAGGTGGAGTCCCGCTCGGTCACCGACCCGGCGGACCGCGAGGTCCGGCCGGCGCGCAACATCGCGGTGGGCACCGGCCTGAAGCCGCGGATGCCCCAGGGTGTGACCGCCGGCGACCGCGTGATCCACACCCGTGACCTGCTGTTCCGTGCCCCCGACCTGATCGAGCGACGCGCCGAGCTGCGCCACCGCCGCTTCACGGTCGTCGGCGCCGGCCAGTCGGCCGCCGAGGCCGTGGAGTTCCTGCACCGGACCTTCCCCGAGGCGGAGATCTGCGCCGTCCTCACCCGGTACGGGTACAGCCCGGCCGACGACAGCCCGTTCGCCAACCGGATCTTCGACCCGTCCGCGGTCGACGAGTTCTACGCCGCGCCGGCCGAGGCCAAGCGGACCCTGCTCGACTACCACGCCAACACCAACTACTCGGTGGTCGACGGCGACCTCATCGAGCAGCTGTACCGGACGGTCTACCAGGAGAAGGTGGCCGGCAAGGAGCGGCTGAGGATCCTCAACGCCACCCGCCTCACCGGCGTCGGGCAGCTGGCCGACGGCGCCGTCGCCGAGGTCCGCTCGCTCACCACCGGCGAGACCCTCGCCCTGGAGTCGGACGCCGTGGTGCTCGCCACCGGTTACGAGCACCTCGACCCGCGCGACCTGCTCGGTGACCTCGGTGCGACCTGCCGGACCGACGAGCTCGGCCGCCTCCGGGTCGACCGCGACCACCGGGTGCTGACCGAGGACCACGTCGAGGTGGGGATCTACCTCCAGGGCGGCACCGAGCACACCCACGGCATCACCTCGTCGCTGCTCTCCACCCTGGCGGTGCGCTCCGGCGAGATCTGCGACTCGCTGCTGCTGCGTCACACCGGGCGCCAGCTGCGGGCCGAGGACGGCCGCCTCGGCGTCACCGGCTGACGACCGGCCGGGCCGACCGGCCACAGCGCCGACCGGCCACAGCGCCGACCGACCACCGTGCCGACCGACCACCGTGCCGACCGACCACAGTGCCGAGCCGCCCCGCCCGCCGGGCCGCCCCGCCGACCCCCACGACCTGAAGTGAATGGACCACGCCATGACCGACACCGACCCGACCGGGCCCGCCGCCGCCCTGGACGCCGAGAGCATCCGCGCCGACATCGCCGAACTCCTCGGTGAGGAACCGGAGTCGGTCGGTGACGACGACGATCTCCGGGACCTCGGGCTCGACTCGATGCGCCTGATGAGCCTGATCGAGGGCTGGCGCGCCCGGGGCGTCCGGGTGGAGTTCGCCGACCTGGCCGACCTCGGCGCCCCGACCGTCCGGGCGTGGTCCGCCCACCTCTCGACGACCTGACCCCGCCCGGCCCGCGGGGCAACCCCCGCCCGCCCCACCGCACACCGAGCGCCCCCCCGCGCACGCCACGCAGTACCCCCAAGGAGAACCATGAACACCCGTGCCCTGCCGTCCCGTGGTCTGAGAATCGCCGCCATCGCGGGCGTCGCCGCCCTCGGCCTCACCGCCTGCGGCTCGAACGGCGACAGCAAGAGCGACGCGGCCTCCGGTTCGACCGGTGGCGCCGCGGCGTCCCAGGTGATCGAGGCGACCAACGGCAAGATCACCGTGCCGGCCGGGGTCAAGCGGATCGTGTCCGTCTCCTACGCCACCGGCGCCCTGCTCGACCTCGGGGTGCAGCCGGTCGGCACCAGCACCATCGACGACAACAACCCGATGGAGCTGCTGCCCTCGCAGACCGAGGCCGCCAAGAAGATCGAGGCGATCGGCTCCGGCATCGAGATCAACGTCGAGAAGGTCGCCTCCCTCAAGCCGGACCTGATCGTGGTCGAGGGCGCCACCGCCTTCGACTGGGGCGTCAGCAAGCTCGAAGGCATCGCGCCGACCCTGTACTTCGGCATCGACAAGCCGGGCGACCTGTTCAACGCCCAGGAGAAGATCGCCACGGCCGTGGGCAAGGAGGCCGAGTTCAAGAAGCTGAAGTCGGACTACGAGGCCAAGGCCGCCAAGATCAAGGCCGACTACGCCGGCAAGCTCAACTCCGTCAAGTGGACCATCGCGTCCTCCTACGGCGGCGGCGAGTTCCTGGTGGACACCAGCACCTCCTGGGTCGGCCGGGTGCTGACCGACGCCGGCGCCACCTTCTCCCAGGCGTCCAGCGACACGAAGGAGCACGAGGTCACCTACTCGACCGAGAAGCTCGACGTGCTCGCCGACGCCGACATCATCCTGGTGCCCAAGATGGCGGCCACCGGCGAGGTCCCGCAGGACACCAAGGACCTCGACAAGCAGCCGTCCTGGAAGAACCTCAAGGCCGTCCAGGCGAACAAGGTCATCCCGGTCACCTATGCGACGACCGACCGGTACGGC
The DNA here is from genome assembly GCF_042752535.1 of Kitasatospora sp. NPDC059327. Classification (NCBI taxonomy): domain Bacteria; kingdom Bacillati; phylum Actinomycetota; class Actinomycetes; order Kitasatosporales; family Streptomycetaceae; genus Kitasatospora; species Kitasatospora sp. NPDC059327. Next base: position 13,195 of record NZ_JBHYYB010000025.1, read on the forward strand.
ACCTCGATCGACGTGCTCGGCCAGATCGAGACCATCCTCAAGGGCCTCTAGGCCCCGGCCGGGTGGCCCGCCGCTCCCACACCGGCGGGCCACCCGGAGCCCCGCGCACGACGCGAAAGCAGCACCCCCGCGACAGCAGCACCCCCGCAGGTCAGCACCCCCGCGCAGCAGCGCGCAGCCGCGGAGCACCCGCGGAGCACCCGCGTCGAGCGCCGAGCAGCACACCCACCAGCACCGCGCACCACCGAGCACCACAGCGCACCAACGAGCGCCCCGGACTGGCACCGTCGGCGGGGCCGCACCGAACCGGGAAGGGCCGACCATGCCTCAGGCGGGCACCAACACCACGCAGGTCGAGCCGGCCGCGGTCCAGGAATTGACGGCGGCACAGGCAGGCGTACTCGCCGCACAGCGGATCGACCCGGACAACCCGGCCTACAACGTCGGCCAGTACGTCGAGATCACCGGGCCGTTCGAGCCCGCGCTGCTGGAGCGGGCCCTGCGCCGCACCCTCGCCGAGGCCGACGCTCTGCACGTCCGGCTCGCCGAGCACGAGGGCCGCACCGTCCAGTCGCCCGGCGCCTTCGACGACGCGGCCTGGCAGCTGCCGCGGCTCGACACCAGCGCCGCCGCGGACCCGGTGGCCGCCGCCACCGCGCTCGTCCGGGCCCAGCTCGCCGCCCCGACGCCGCTGGAGGGCCCCGGGGCGGGCCCGCTGCACGGCGCCCTCCTGGTCCGGGTCGGCGAGGACCGGCACCTCTGGTTCCAGTGGTTCCACCACCTGGTCGTCGACGGGTACGGCGTCGCCCTCTTCACCCGCCGCGTCGCCGAGGTCTACACCGCGCTCGCCGCCACGACCGCCGTGCCGGACAGCCCGTTCCGCCCGCTCGCCGTCCTGGTGGAGGCCGAGCGCGAGTACCTCGCGAGCCCGGCCGCCGCCGAGGGCCGGGAGTACTGGAACACCCGCTTCGCGGACCGCCCCACCGTCGTCGGCCTCACCGAGGCGACCGCCCAGGCGGCGCCGGCGGCGCTCCAGTCCCGCGTCGAGCTGACCGCCGAGGACTCGGCCGCCGTCCTCGCCTCGGCCCGCGCGGCCCGCGCGACCTGGGCCGAGGCCGCCGTCTCCGGGCTCGCCGGCTACCTGCACCTGATGACCGGCGCGCCGGACGTCGTGCTCGGCATGCACTTCATGGCCCGCACCGCGCCCGGCACCCTGCGCGTACCCGGCATGGCCGTCAACATCCTGCCCGTCCGGATACCCGTCGGCGCCGCCGACAGCCACACCGACCTGATGCGCCGCTCGGCCGCCGAACTCACCGCGACCCGCCGCCACCAGCGCCACCGGGGCGAGGAGATCCGCCGCGACCTCGGACTCGTCGGCACCGACCACCGACTGCACGGGCCGCTGCTCAACATCAAGCCCTTCGACCTCGACCTCGACTTCGCCGGCAGCCCCGGACAGACCGTCACCCTGGCCTCCGGCCCGGTCGACGACCTCTCGCTGTCCGTGACCAAGACCCCGGACGACCGCCTGGTGCTGGAGTTCGGCGCCAACCCGGAGCTCTACACCCCGGCCGCGCTGGAACTGCACGCCCACCGCTGCGCGGCCCTGCTCACCCGGCTCGCCGCCGACCCGGACCGCCCGATCGGCGAGCAGCCGCTGCTCGCCGACGCCGAGCGCGCCGCCGTGCTGCACGACTGGAACGCCACCGTCCGGGAGGTCCGCGAGGGCACCCTGGTCAGCCGGATCGCCGAACGGGTCGCCGCCACGCCGCAGGCCCCCGCCGTCCTCTTCGAGGGCGAGACGCTCACCTACCGGGCGCTCGCCGAGCGCTCCGACGCCCTGGCCCGCTCGCTGGCCGCCGCCGGCGCCGGCCCGGACACCGTGGTCGCCGTCGCCGTGCCGCGCTCCGCCGAGCTGATGGTCGCCCTGCTGGGCGTCCTGAAGACCGGCGCCGCCTACCTGCCGCTGGACGCCGACTACCCGGCCGACCGGCTCGCCTACATGATCGAGGACGCCCGCCCGGTCCGCGTCGTCACCGTCCCCGGCCTGCTCGACCGACTGCCGGAGGCCGCGCGCGCCGCCGCCGTGCTGATCGGCCCCGGACAGGCCCCCGCCGGAGCCACCACGACCGCACTGCCGGCCGTCGACCCCGACTCCGCCGCCTACGTCATCTACACCTCCGGCTCCACCGGCCGCCCCAAGGGCGTCGTGGTGTCGCACCGCGCGATCGTCAACCGCCTCGCCTGGATGCAGCACGCCTACCGCCTCACCCCCGAGGACCGCGTGCTGCAGAAGACCCCGGCCAGCTTCGACGTCTCCGTCTGGGAGTTCTTCTGGGCGCTCTGCGAGGGCGCCGCCGTCGTGCCGGCCCGCCCCGAGGGCCACAAGGATCCGGCCTACCTCGCCGCCCTGATCGCCGAAGCCGGCGTCACCACCCTGCACTTCGTGCCGTCGATGCTCCGCGCCTTCCTGGAGGAGCCGACCGCCGCCGCCGGCTGCGGCGGGCTGCGCCGCGCGTTCTGCTCCGGCGAGGCACTGCCCGGCGACGTGGTCGAGCGCTGGTACGCCGCGCTGCCCGACGTCCCGCTGCACAACCTGTACGGGCCCACCGAGGCCGCCGTCGACGTCACCCACCACCGCACCGAGCCCGGCGCCGGCGTCGTCCCGATCGGACGCCCCGTCTGGAACACCCGCCTGTACGTGCTGGACGCCCGGCTGCGGCCGGTCCCGGTCGGCGTGCCCGGCGAGCTGTACCTGGCCGGCGTCCAGCTGGCCCGCGGCTACCTGGGCCGCCCCGGCCTGACCGCCGAGCGGTTCGTCGCCGACCCGTTCGCCGACGGCGAGCGGCTCTACCGCACCGGCGACCTGGTCCGCCGGGCCCCCGACGGCACCGTGGAGTACCTGGGCCGCACCGACGACCAGGTCAAGGTCCGCGGTTTCCGGATCGAACTCGGCGAGATCGAGGCCGCCCTGGAGGCGCTCCCCGAGGTCGCCCAGGCCGCGGTCACCGCCCGCGAGCTCAGCCCCGGCGGCGCCCGCCAGCTGGTCGGCTACGTCGCCCCCGTGCCGGCCGACCCGGAGACGCTGCGCGCCGCGCTCGCCGCCACGCTGCCCGAGCACATGGTGCCGGCCGTCCTGATCGGCCTCGACGCGCTGCCGCTGAGCCTCAACGGCAAGCTCGACCGCAAGGCGCTGCCCGCCCCCCGGCAGGCCGCCGACGGTGCCGCCCGGGCCCCGCGCACCGACGCCGAACGGATCCTCGCCGAACTCGTCGCCGAGGTCCTCGGCCTGGACACGGTCGGCGTCGACGACAACTTCTTCTCGCTCGGCGGCGACAGCATCTCCGCCATCCAGCTCGGCAGCCGCGCCCGCGGGGCCGGCCTCGCCCTCACCCCCCGGGTCGTCTTCGAACGGCGCACCGTGGCCCGGATCGCCGCCGTCGCCGAGCGGAGCGCCCCGGCGGCCCGCACGCCCGGCGTCGAGCGCACCGGCCCGCTGCCCGCCACCGCGATCAGCGCCTGGCTGCGGGAGCGCGGCGGCCCGGTCACCCGGTTCAGCCAGCACACCGTGGTCACCGTCCCGGCCGGTCTCGACCACACCCGCCTCGCCGCCGCCCTGGACACCCTGACCGACCACCACGACGCCCTGCGGCTGCGCCTGCACGTCGCCGCGGACGGCGCCTGGACCCAGGAGGTCCGGCCCATCGGCAGCGCCCCCGCCGCCGCCCGGCTGCGCCACCGCACCGTCGCTCCGCAGGAGCTGACCGCCGCCGCCGCGGCCGAGCGGGAGGCCGCCGTCGACGGGCTCGACCCCGAGCAGGGCGTCGTGCTGCGCGCCGTCCACCTGGACGCCGGCCCCGACACCCCGGGCCTGCTCGTCCTCGCCGCCCACCACCTGGCCGTCGACGGCGTCTCCTGGCGCATCCTGCTCCCGGACCTGCGCGCCGCCTACGAGGGCCGCCCGCTCGACCCGGTCGCCACCTCGCCGCGCGGCTGGGCCCTCGGCCTCGCCGAGGCGGCCACCGGCGACCCGGTCCGCGCCGAACTGCCCCGCTGGCAGGCCGTCCTGGCCGACGGCGCCGGCCCGCTGCTCGGTGACCGCCCGCTGGACCCCGCCCGCGACACCGCCGCCACCACCCGGCGGCTGCGCCTCACGCTGCCCGCCGCCCGCACCGCCCCGCTGCTCACCGCGGTGCCCGCCAGCCACCGGGCCGGGGTGGACCACACCCTGCTCGCCGGTCTCGCCCTCGCCCTGCTCGGCCGCCGCCGCGACCGACACGGTGCCGGTGCCCGCGCCGACCTGTTGCTGCGGCTGGAGGGCCACGGCCGCGAGGACCTGCTCGTCCCGGGCGCCGACACCACCCGCACCGTGGGCTGGCTGACCACCGAGTTCCCGGCCCGCCTCGACCTGGCCGGCCTCGACCTCGACGACGCGCTGGCCGGCGGCGCCGCCGCCGGGCGCGCCCTGGCACTGGTCAAGGAGCAGCTGCGCGCCCTGCCGAACGCCGGCGCCGGCTACGGCCTGCTCCGCTACCTGGACCCGGTCTCCGGCCCGGCCCTGGCCGACGCCGACCAGCCCCAGCTGCTCTTCAACTACCTCGGCCGCTTCACCGCGGACGGCGCCGACTGGACGCCCGCCCGCGCGGCCGGCGACGCCGTCGCCGCCGGAGCCGACCCGGAGCTGCCCGCCGCCCACGCCCTGGAGATCGGCGCGTTCGTCCACGACGGCCCCGCCGGCGCCGAACTCGCCGTCACCCTGTCCTGGCCGCACGGCGTCCTGACCGAGGAGGCCGTCCGCGACCTCGCCGAGCGCTGGTTCGCCGCGCTGGACGCCCTCGCCGCGTACGCCGACCGCCCCGGCGCCGGCGGGCTCACCCCCACCGACGTCCCGCTGGCCGCCGTCACCCAGCCGCTGCTGGACCGGATCGCCGCCGAGCACCCCGGCACCGTCGACGTACTGCCGCTCTCCCCGCTCCAGGAGGGCCTGCTCTTCCACGCCCTGTACCAGCGGGAGTCGGGCGCCGACGACCTCTACACCTCGCTCACCTCGCTCGACCTGCGCGGCCCGCTCGACCTCCCGGCCCTGCGCCGGGCGGTGGACGCCGTCGTCAACCGGCACTCCGCGCTGCGCTCCGGCTTCACCGCGATCGGCGAGCACCCGCTGCAGCTGGTCGCCGAAGCGGTCACGGTGCCCTGGACCGCGCACGACCTCACCGCGCTGCCCGCCGACCGGCAGGCCACCGGGATCGCCCGGATCGAGGACGAGGAGGCCTCCCGCCGGTTCGACCTCGCCCGGCCGCCACTGGTGCGCTGCGCCCTCGTCACCCTCGGCGCGGACCACCACCGCCTGGTGCTGACCCGCCACCACATCGTGATGGACGGCTGGTCCACCCCGGTCCTGCTGCGCGAGCTGGTCACCGCCTACGGCGACGGCGGAGCGGGCACCGCGCTGCCCGCCACCACCCCGTACGCGGACCACCTCGGCTGGCTGGCCGCCCGGGACGCCGGCGCCGACACGCTCGCCTGGCGCGAGGCGCTGACCGGCCTGGCGGCGCCCACCCTGCTGGCCGACACCCTGGGCCGCCCGGCCGGCGGACCGGCCGCCGCCGGCGCCGAGATCCACCTGCCGCTGTCCGCCGCGCTCGCGGCGGCGCTCACCGGCACCGCCCGCGCGCACGGACTGACCCTCAACACGATGGTGCAGGGCGCCTGGGCGATCCTGCTCGGCCGCCTCACCGGCCGCGCCGACGTGGTCTTCGGCGCCACGGTCTCCGGCCGCCCCGGCGACCTGCCCGGGGTGGAGTCCATGGTGGGCCTGTTCAGCAACACCGTGCCGGTCCGCTTCCGGCCCGAGGAGGACGAGCCCGCCGTCGAGGCGCTGACCCGCCTCCAGGCCCAGCAGTCCGCCCTGCTCGACCACCAGTACCTCGGACTGGCCGACATCCAGGCGCTCGCCGGGCACGGCACCCTGTTCGACACCCTGCTGGTCTTCGAGAACTACCCGGTCGACCCCGACCGGCTGACCGCCCGCGGCCTGCGGGTCGCCGGGATCGGCAACCGGGGCGCCACCCACTACCCGCTGACCGTCCTCACCCTCCCCGGCGAGGCACCGCAGCTCACCGTCGAGTACCGGGCCGACGTGTTCACCGCCGAACAGGCCGCCGCCGTCGGCGCCCGCCTGCTGCGACTGCTGGAGGCCGTCGCCACCGCGCCGCGGACGCCGGTCGGCGCGCTGGACATCCTGGACGGGCCGGAGCGCGACACGCTGCTGCGCGACTGGAACGCCACCGCCCGGGACGTCCCCGCCGGTACCGTCCTCGACGCCTTCGAGGCCCGGGTCGCCGCGACCCCCGACGAGACCGCCGTCGTCTTCGGCGACCAGCGCCTCAGCTACGCCGAGCTGGCCGGGCGGGTCGACCTGACCGCCCGCCACCTCGCCGCGCTCGGCGCCCGCCCGGGGCACGTGGTCGCGCTGGCCCTGCCCCGTTCGGCCGAGCTCGTGGCGGCCCTGCTGGGTGTGCTGAAGTCCGGCGCCGCCTACCTGCCGGTCGACCTCGACCACCCGGACGAGCGGATCACCCTGATGCTCGCCGACGCCGAACCGCTGGTCACCCTGACCACCGGGGAGGTCGCCCGCACCCGCCCCGCCCTCGCCGGCTACGGCCTGGGCACCCTGACCACCGACCGGCTCGGCGCGCTGGACGCCGACCCCGTCCGCCCCGACCCCGACGACCTGGCCTACGTCATCCACACCTCCGGCTCCACCGGCCGCCCCAAGGGCGTCCAGGTGCCGCACCGGGGCCTGGCCAACATGCTGGAGCACCACGGCGGGACGGTCTTCGCCCGGGCCGAGGAGGCCGCCGGCGGGCGCCGGCTGCGGGCCGCGCACACCGCCTCGTTCTCCTTCGACTCCTCCTGGGAGCAGCTGCTCTGGCTGATCCGCGGCCACGAACTGCACGTCTACGGCGAGGACCTGCGCCGTGACCCGCAGGCCCTGGCCGCCCGGCTGCTCGCCGACCGGATCGACACCCTGGACGTGACCCCGTCGTTCGGCCGCCAGCTGGTCGAATGGGGCCTGCTGGACTCCGCCGAGCACCGCCCGCTGCTCTTCCTGGTCGGCGGCGAGGCCGTCGACGACGCCCTGTGGACCCGGATCCGGGAGACCGAGGGCGTGCTCGGCCACAACTTCTACGGTCCGACCGAGTACACCGTCGACACCCTCGGCGCCGCCCTGGACGAGAGCCCCACCCCGTTCGTCGGCCGCCCGATCGGCAACACCCGGGTCTACGTGCTGGACGCCCGGCTGCGGCCCGTCCCGGCCGGCGTGCCCGGCGAGCTGTACATCGCGGGGCAGGGCCTGGCCCGCGGCTACGGCAACCGCCCGGGCCTGACCGCCGGCCGGTTCGTCGCCTGCCCGTTCGGCGACGGCGAGCGCATGTACCGCACCGGCGACGTGGTCCGGTGGCGCGCCGACGGCACGCTGGACTACCTGGGCCGCGACGACGACCAGGTGAAGATCCGCGGTTTCCGGGTCGAGCCGGGCGAGGTCGAGGCCGCGCTCGCCGCCCTGCCGGGCGTCGCCCGGGCCGCCGTGCTGGCCCGCTCCACCGCCACCGGCGTCAAGCGCCTGATCGGCTACGTCGTCCCGGCGCCCGGTACCGAGGCCGACCCGGCCGCGCTGCGCCGCGCACTGGCGGCGGAGCTGCCCGAGTACATGGTCCCGGCCGCGATCGCGGTGCTGCCGGTCCTGCCGCTGAACGTCAACGGCAAGCTCGACCGGCAGGCCCTGCCCGAACCGGAGGCCGGCGCCTTCGCGGCACCGGCCGGCCGTGCCCCGCGCGACGAGCGCGAGGCCGTCGTCTGCGGTGTCTTCGCCGATGTGCTCGGCCTGCCGGGGGCGGGAGTCGAGGACGACTTCTTCGACCTCGGCGGGCACTCCCTGCTCGCCACCCGGGTGGTCGGCCGGCTCCGCGCCGCCCTGCGGGTCGAGGTCGCCGTGCGGGACCTCTTCGAGAGCCGCACCCCCGCCGCCCTCGCCGCCCGGCTGGCCACCGCCGCCACCGACCGCCCCGCCCCGGCGGCCCGGCCGCGCCCCGAGCCGCTGCCGCTGTCCGCGGCCCAGGCCCGGCTCTGGTTCCTGTACCGGTTGGAGGGCCCCAGCACCGCGTACACCATCCCGTGCGCGCTGCGGATCGACGGCGCCGTCGACGCCGAGGCCCTGCGGGCCGCCTTCGGCGACGTGCTGGCCCGGCACGAGGCGCTGCGGACCGTCTTCCCCGACCGGGACGGCCGGCCCCACCAGCGCGTCCTGACCCCCGAGCAGGCCGGCGTGCCCTTCACCGCGGCGGAGGTCGCCGCGGGCCGCCTCGACGAGGCGGTGGCCGCCGCCGGCGCGTACGCCTTCGAGCTCGCCGAGGAGATCCCGGTCCGCGCCACCCTGCTCACCGCGGGGCCCGAGCGGTCGGTGCTGAGCGTGGCGCTGCACCACATCGCGGGTGACGAGTGGTCCGAGGGGGTGCTGCTGCGCGACCTCGACCACGCCTACGCCGCCCGCCTGGCCGGGACCGCGCCGGTCTTCGAGCCGCTGCCGCTGCAGTACGCCGACCACGCGCTCTGGCAGGCGGACCTGCTCGCCGACCCGGACGGCACCGCCGCCGCCCAGGCCCGCTACTGGACCGGGCGACTGGCCGCGCTGCCGGCCGAACTCGCCCTGCCCACCGACCGGCCGAGGCCCGCCGAGGCCACCGGCCGGGGCGGCGCGGTCCGGCTGCGGCTGCCCGACACCCTGCACCAGGCGCTGCGCGGCTACGCCCAGCGCACCGGCGCGACGCCGTTCATGGTCACCCAGGCGGCCGCCGCGCTGCTGCTCGGCGGGCTCGCCGGCACCACCGACGTGGCGCTCGGCACCCCGGTCGCCGGGCGCGCCGACGAGGTGCTGGAGCCGGTCGTGGGCTTCTTCGTCAACACCCTGGTGCTGCGGCACGACCTCGCCGGTGAGCCGACCTTCGACGAGCTGGTGGCCCGCTCCCGGGAGAGCGTGCTGGGCGCGCTCGCCCACCAGGACCTGCCGTTCGACCGGCTGGTCGAGATCGTCAACCCGGAGCGCTCGCTCGGCCGCCACCCGCTGTTCCAGGTGATGGTGCAGCACCGCAAGGAGGCCGGCGGCCTGGACCGCCTGCTGGGCGCCCGCACCGCGCTGCTGCCCGACCCGGTCCACGCGGCCCGCTTCGACCTGGCGTTCACCTTCGTGGAGTCCGCCGACGGCGACCACACCGACCTCACGGTCATCTACGCGAGCGACCTCTTCCACCGCTCCACCGGCCGGCTGTTCGGCTTCCGGCTGCTGCGGGTGCTGGAGCAGGCGCTGGCCGCGCCGGACCGCCCGGCCGCCCGGATCGAGCTGACCGGTGCCCAGGAGCGGCGCGGCCTCGCGGGGGAGTGGAACGCCACCGACCGCGAGGTGGCGCCGGGCACCCTGGTGACCCGGATCGCCGAGCGGGTCGCCGCCACGCCCGACGCCGTCGCCGTGGTCTTCGAGGGGACCGAACTCACCTACCGCGGCCTCGACGAGCGCGCCTCCCGGCTCGCCCGGGTGCTGGCCGGCCACGGCGCCGGCCCGGACCGGATCGTCGCGGTCGCCGTGCCCCGCTCGGCGGAGCTGATGGTCGCCCTGCTCGCGGTGCTCAAGTCCGGCGCCGCCTACCTGCCGCTGGACACCGAGTACCCGGCCGACCGGCTGGCCGCGATGGTCGAGGACGCCGCCCCGGTGTGCGTGCTCACCGTGCCCGGCGCGGCCGGTGCGCTGCCCGCCGTCCCCGGCGTGCCGGTGCTCGACGTCGACGCCGACGGGCCGCAGGCCGAGCCGGCCGCCCCGGAGCCGGACCACCCCGCCTACGTGATCTTCACCTCCGGCTCGACCGGCCGCCCCAAGGGCGTCCTCGTCCCCCACCGGGCGATCGTCAACCGGCTCGACTGGATGCGCGAGGTCTACAGCATCACCCCGCAGGACCGGATCCTGCAGAAGACCCCGGCCAGCTTCGACGTCTCGGTCTGGGAGTTCTTCCTGCCGCTGGTCAGCGGCGCCCGCGTGGTGCTGGCCGAACCCGGCGGTCACCGGGACCCGGCGTACCTGGCCGCCCTCGCCGCCGGCGCGGGCATCTCCACCGCGCACTTCGTGCCGTCCATGCTGACCGCCTTCACCGCGGTGGCCGAGTCCGACCGCACCGTCCGGGACCGCTTCGCCGGCGTGCGCCGGGTGTTCTGCTCCGGCGAGGCCCTGCCCCCCGCCGCGGTCGAGCGCTTCGCCGCCCTGTGGCCGCAGATCGAGCTGCACAACCTCTACGGGCCCACCGAGGCCGCCGTGGACGTCACCTACCACCGGGCCTGGGCCGGGTCCGGCGTCGTCCCGATCGGACGCCCCGTCTGGAACACCCGCCTGTACGTGCTGGACGCCCGGCTGCGGCCGGTCCCGGTCGGCGTGCCCGGCGAGCTGTACCTGGCCGGCGTCCAGCTGGCCCGCGGCTACCTGGGCCGCCCCGGCCTGACCGCCGGCCGGTTCGTCGCCGACCCGTTCGCCGCCGGTGTGGGGGTCCCCCCGGCCGAAGGCGGGGGGCGGATGTACCGCACCGGCGACCTGGTGCGCCGCCTCGTCGACGGCGAGGTGGAGTACCTCGGCCGCACCGACGACCAGGTGAAGATCCGCGGCTTCCGGATCGAACTCGGCGAGGTGGAGGCGGCGCTGGCCGCCGCGCCCGGCGTGGCCCAGGCGGCGGTCGTCGCCCGTGCCGTCACCGAGGGCGGGGCCCGCCAGCTGTTCGGCTACGTCGTCCCGCAGCCGGGCGCCTCGGTCGGCGGCGACGCCGTCCGCGCCGCGGTCGCCGCGACGCTGCCCGAGCACATGGTCCCGGCCGCCGTCACCGTGCTGGACGCGCTGCCGCTGAGCGTCAACGGCAAGCTCGACCGCAAGGCGCTGCCCGACCCGGCCCGCCGCGCCGTCGCCGCCCCGGCCACCGCCGGGCAGACCCCGGGCCGCTCGCTGGCCAGGGTCTTCGCCGAGGTGCTGGGCCTGCCCGAGGTCGGCGAGGAGGAGAACTTCTTCGCTCTCGGCGGCGACAGCATCGTCTCCATCCAACTGGTCAGCCGGGCCCGCGCGGCGGGTTTCCCGATCGCCGCCAAGGACGTCTTCCAGTACCCGACCCCGGCCGCGCTCGCCGCCGCCAAGGGGCTGGGCACGCCCGCCGCCCCGGCACCCGCCGGCCCGTCGGCCGTCACGCCGCCGGCCGACGGCGAACTGCCCGCCCTGCCGGTGGTGCACTGGCTGCGCGAGCGCGGCGGACCGATCGACCGGTTCAACCAGTCCGTGCTGCTGACCGTCCCGGCCGGGCTGCGGGAGCGGCCGCTGCGGGACGCGCTGGCCGCCCTCGCCGCCCGCCACCCGGCGCTGCGCCTGCGGCTGGACCGCACCGACGGGCTCTGGACCCAGGAGGTCCTGGCCGCCGACCGGGCCCCGGCCCTGACCGACCCGCACACCCTGCGCCGGGTCGACGCCCGGGACGCGGGCCCCGAGGAGCGGGCCGCCCTGCTCGCCCGCGAGGCCGACGCCGCCGCGGCGGAGCTCGACCCCGGAACCGGCCGGGTACTGCGCGCCGTCTGGTTCGACGCCGGCCCGGACACCGACGGCCGACTGCTGCTGACCGTCCACCACCTCGCCGTCGACGGCGTCTCCTGGCGGACCCTGCTGCCCGGCCTGCGCACCGCCTACGAGGCGCTGGCGGCCGGCGGCCGGCCCGCCCTCGAACCCGAGGCACACAGCCTGCGCGCCTGGTCCGAGCGGCTCCTCGCGCACGCCCACGAGCGCGGCCGGATCGCCGAGGCCCGGCAGTGGCGGGACGCCCTCGACGGCCCGGCCGGCCCGCTCGGCACCCTCGCCGCCGACCCGGCCCGGGACACCGTCGCCACCCTGCGCACGCTGCGCCGCACCCTGCCCGCCGACCGCACCGAGCCCCTGCTGACCGTCCTCCCGCAGTCGTTCGGCGCCGGCGTGGACGACGTGCTGCTGGCCGGCCTCGCCCTCGGCGTGGCCGCGGCCCGCCCGGGCACCGCGCCGGCCGTCCGGATCGACCTGGAGGGCCACGGCCGGGGCGGCAGCGAGTCCGCCGGGCTCACCCCCGACCTCGCCCGCACCGTCGGCTGGTTCACCACCGTGTACCCCGTCCGGCTCGACCTCACCGGGCTGGACCCGGCCGAGGCGATGACCGGCGGCGAGACCGCCGGACAGGCGCTCAAGCAGGTCAAGGAGCAGCTGCGGGCCGCCCCCGACCGGGGCCTGGGCTTCGGCCTGCTGCGCCACCTCAACGCGCAGACCGCGCCGCTGCTGGCCGCGGTGCCCCGCTCCGAGGTGCTGTTCAACTACCGCGGCCGGACCGACAACGGCGCCGGACCGCAGGGCGGCTGGCCGTTCGCCCCGCAGGACGAGCGCACCGCGGTGACCGCCGCGGCCGGGCCCGACCCGCTGATGGCGGCCGGCTACCCGCTGGAGATCGACGCGGTCGTCGCCACCGGCCCGGACGGCCGCCCGGAGCTGGCCGTCGAGTGGAGCTGGCCGGGCGCGCTGCTCGGCGAGGACGAGGTGGCGGCGCTGGCCGACTCCTGGTTCGCCGCGCTCGACGCCCTCGCCCGGCACGCCGCCGGCGGCGACGCGGGCGGGGTGACCCCGTCCGACCTCGACCTCGTCCGGCTCAAGCAGACCCAGATCGACAAGTTGGAGTCGCGGCTGCGCAGGCGCCGCCGATGAACCGCGAACCCGGCCCCGAGACCACCGACCGCCACCCCACCCCCAGGACCGAGAACCCCGTGATGAACGACGCCACCGCACCGATCGACGACTCCCAGGCCCAGGCCCCGGCCGCGTCGGCCCTGGAGGACGTCTACCCGCTCTCCTCCCTCCAGGAGGGGCTGCTCTTCCACGCGCTCTACGACGACGAGGCACGCGACGTCTACGTCGTGCAGTCGCACCTCGACCTGGCCGGCCCGGTCGACGGCGACCGGCTGGCCGCCGCCGTCGACGCGCTGCTCGTGCGGCACGCCAACCTGCGGGCCGGGTTCTGGTACGAGGACCCGGAGGCGGTCGTCCAGTTCGTCCAGCGGGAGGTGGAGACCCCGCTGCGGGAGGTCGACCTGACCGCCCTGGCCGGCCCGGACCAGGACGGCGCGGTCCTGGCCGCGATGGACCAGGACTGGCACCATCGGTTCGAGCTGGACGCCCCGCCGCTGCTGCGGCTGGCCCTGCTGCGGCTGGGCGCGGACCGCTCCCGGCTCGTCATCACCTGCCACCACCTGCTGCTCGACGGCTGGTCCATGCCGATCCTGGTCCGCGAGCTGCTGGCGCTCTACGGATCGGCCGGCGACCTCGCCGCGCTGCCCGCCGTGCGCCCCTACAAGGACCACCTGGCGCTGCTCGCCACCCGCGACACCGCCGCCGCCGAGGCCGCCTGGGGCGCGGCGCTGGCCGGCTTCACCCAGACCCACCCGGTCGCCCCCGGCGCCGGCGTCGCCACCGCCGTCGAACCGGCCGTGATCACCCTGCACGCCGAGCCCGAGCTGTCCGCCGCCGTCGCCGAGGCCGCCCGCGGCCGGGGCCTGACCCTCGGCAACCTCGCCCACACCCTGTGGGCCGTCCTGCTCGGCTCGCTCACCGGCACCGCCGACGTGGTCTTCGGCACCACCGTCTCCGGCCGCCCGGACGACCTGCCCGGCGCCGACACCATGGTCGGTCTCTTCATCAACACGGTGCCGGTGCGGGTGCGGCTCGCCCCCGGCGCCACCCTGGCCGGCGCCGCCGCGACCGTCCAGCGCGAGCAGGCCGAGCTGATCGCCCACCAGCACCTCGGCCTCGGCGCCGTCCAGCGGCTGGCCGAGGTCGACGGCGCCCTGTTCGACACCCTGCTCGTGGTGGAGAACTACCAGGGCGGCGGCGACGCGCTCCGCGACAGCCTCGGCACCGTCGAGGGCCTGGCCGTCACCGCGCTCGGCGCCCGCGACGCCACCCACTACCCGCTGGGCCTGACCGTGCTGCCCGGCGAGCGGCTGCGCCTGGAGCTGGAGTACCGGCCCGAGCTGTTCACCGAGACCGAGGCCAGCCGGATCGCCGACCGGTTCCTGCGCCTGCTGGCCGCCTTCGCGGCCGACCCCGAGACCCCGCTGGCCCGGCTGGACCTGCTCGACGCCGCCGAGCGCGCCGCGCTGCCCGCCACCGTCTCCGGCGCCGGGCACAGCGTCCCGGACGCCACCGCCGCCGACCTCTTCGCCGCGCAGGCCGCCCGCACCCCGGACACCCGGGCGCTGGTCGGCCCCGGCCTGACCGGCGGCCCGGCGCCCGTCCAGCTGTCCTTCGCCGAACTCGACGACGCCGCCGACCGGCTGGCCCGGCTGCTGCGCGCCCACGGCCTGGGTGCCGACGACATCGCCGCCCTCGCGCTGCCCCGCTCCGCCGAGTCGGTCACCGCCCTGCTCGCCGTCCTGCGCGCCGGCGCCGCCTACCTGCCGATCGACCTCGACCACCCGGACGAGCGGCTCGCCCTGCTGCTGGAGGACGCCCGCCCCGCCGTCGTCCTGACCACCGCCCAGGTCGCCGCCCGGCTGCCCGAGGTGCCCGGCGCCGCCGTGCTGCTGCTGGACGACCCGGCGACCGCCGCCCGCCTCGCCGCGCTGCCCGCCGGAGCGCTCACCGACGCCGAACGCGGCGGGCCCGTCCACCCCGACGCCGCCGCGTACGTCATCCACACCTCCGGCTCCACCGGCCGCCCCAAGGGCGTGGTGATCCCGCACCGCGGCCTCGGCAACCTGATCCACGACCACCTGGCCACCACCTTCGCCGACGCGCTGCGCGCCACCGGCCGGGCCCGGCTGCGCGCGCTGCACACCGCCTCGTTCTCCTTCGACTCCTCCTGGGAGCAGCTGATCTGGCTGATCGGCGGCCACGAGCTGCACGTCCTCGGCGAGGACGACCGCCGGGACGCCGAGGCGGTGGTCGGCTACACCCGCGCCCACCGCGTCGACGCCCTGGACGTCACCCCGTCCTACGCCCAGCAGCTGCTCGACAGCGGTCTGCTGGCCGGCGAGCACCGCCCCGGCGTGCTGCTGCTCGGCGGCGAGGCCCTGCCCGAGCCGCTCTGGACCAGGCTGCGCGCGGAAGCGGGCGTCACCGCCGTCAACTACTACGGCCCGACCGAGTTCACCGTCGACGCCCTGGTCGCCGACCTCGCGGACAGCGCCGGCCCGGTCATCGGCCGCCCGCTGCGCGGGACCCGCGCCCATGTGCTGGACGGCCTGCTGCGGCCGGTCCCGGCCGGGGTGCCCGGTGAGCTGTACCTGGCCGGCGCGCAGCTGGCCCGCGGCTACCTGGACCGCCCCGGTCTGACCGCCGGCCGGTTCGTCGCCGACCCGTTCGCCGCCGGTGAGCGCATGTACCGCACCGGTGACCTGGTGCGCCGCCGCGCCGACGGCGAGGTGGAGTACCTCGGCCGCACCGACGACCAGGTGAAGATCCGCGGCTACCGGATCGAACTCGGCGAGATCGAGGCCGCCCTGGCCGAGCAGCCGGGCGTCGCCCAGGCCGCCGTGCTGGTCCGCCCCGGCGCCGTCCGCCGCATCGTCGCCTACGTCGTCCCCGCCCGGGACGCCCGGATCGACGCCGAGGAGCTGCACCACTCGCTCGGCGCCCGGCTGCCCGGGTACATGGTGCCGTCCGCCTTCGCGGTGCTGGAGGCGCTGCCGCTGACCGTCAACGGCAAGCTCGACCGGGCCGCGCTGCCCGACGAGGCGCTCGCCTACACCGGCCTGGCGGCCGGCCGGGAGGCCGAGTCCGAGACCGAGCAGCTGCTCTGCGACCTGTACGCCGAGGTGCTCGGCCTGCCGCGGGCCGGCGTCGAGGACGACTTCTTCCGCCTCGGCGGCGACAGCATCTCCTCGATCCGGCTGATCGGCGCCGCCCGCGCGGAGGGCCTCTCGCTCAGCCCGCGCGACGTGTTCGAGCGGCGCACCCCGGCCGCCCTGGCCGAGCTGGCCGACCGTCGCGAGGCGGCCGGCGCCGCCCCCGAGCTGCCCGAGCTGCCCCCGGTGGCCGCGGCCGAACTGGCCCTCGTCCGAGCCGCCGTGCCCAAGCTGGAGATCGAGGACGTCTGGCCGGTTTCCCCGCTCCAGGAGGGCCTGCTGTTCGAGGCGGGCTACGACGAGCAGGCGCTGGACGTCTACACCTCGCGCGACGTGCTCTCGCTGACCGCCCGGATCCCGCTGGAGGTGCTTCGCGGCGCGGTGGCCGCCGTGCTGGAGAGCCACCCCAACCTGCGGGCCGGCTTCCTCCAGGACGGCCTGGAGCGCCCGCTGCAGTTCCTGCCGAGCGCCGTCGACGTGCCGCTCACCGAGATCGACCTGTCGGCCCTCGGCGCGGACGACTTCGAGGCCGAACTGGGTCGGCTCAAGGAGCGCGAGGCGTTCACCCGCTTCGACCTCACCGCGCCGCCGCTGCTGCGGCTGGTCTCGGTGCTCGCCCCCGACGGCGGCCAGCGCGTCCTGATCACCAACCACGCGCTGCTCTGGGACGGCTGGTCCTCCGGCCTGTTCCTCCAGGAGGTGCTGACCCGGTGCGCCGGTGAGCGGCCGCCGGCCGCCGGCCTGCCCTACCGGGACTTCCTGCGGTGGCTGGCCGGCCAGGACCAGGAGGCCGGCCGGGAGGCCTGGCGCTCCTCGCTGGCGGGCCTGGCCGAGCCGACGCTGCTCGCCCCGCAGGCCCGCGAGCGGGCCGCGCTGCTGCCGGAGGAGGTCGTCGTGGACGCCCCCGCCGGGCTGGGCGAGCGGCTGGCCGGCTTCGCCCGGGAGCACGGCCTGACCCTCAACACCGTGCTCTCCGGCGCCTGGGGCCTGCTGCTGGCCGGCCTGACGGCCCGCGAGGACGTGGTGTTCGGTGCCACCGTCTCCGGCCGCCCGGCCGAGCTGCCCGGGATCGACGCCACCATCGGCATGTTCCTCAACACGGTGCCGGTCCGGGTCCGCCTGGACGGCGAGGAGGGCGTCGCCGCCTTCCTCACCCGCCTCCAGGGCGAGCAGAGCGCCCTGCTGGCGCACCACCAGACCGGGCTGGGCGAGATCCAGCGCGGCACCGGCTTCGGCCGGCTGTTCGACACCCTCCAGGTCCTGCGCAACACCCCGGCCGACGAGGGCCTGCGGGACCGTCTGCGCGAGCGCCTGGGCCTGCGGCAGGTGACGGACGTCGACGCGACGCACTTCCCGCTGATCTTCATCACCAACCCCGGCGAGCACCTCACCTTCGAGTGGAAGTACCGCCCGGACGTCTTCGAGCGCTCCGTCGTCGAGGAGCACGCCGAGCGGCTGCTCGCCCTGCTGGACCAGATCCTGGACCGGCCCGACCGTCCCGTCCGCACGCTCGACGTGTTGACGGTGCGGGAGCGTGGGTTGGTGTTGGGGGAGTGGGCGGCGACGGGTCGTGGGTTGCCGGGGTCGACGGTGGCGGATCTGTTGGCGGAGCGTGCGGCGTTGGTGCCGGGCGAGACGGCGTTGGTGTTCGGTGGGGTGTCGTGGTCGTACGCGGAGTTGGACGCGCGGGTGAACCGGTTGGCGCGGCTGTTCGTGGCGCGGGGTGCGGGGCCGGAGAAGGTGGTGGCGTTGGGGCTGCCGCGTTCGTTGGAGATGGTGGCGGCGCTGTTCGCGGTGTTGCGTACGGGTGCGGCGTACCTGCCGTTGGAGCTGGACTACCCGGTGGACCGGCTGGCGTTCATGGTCGAGGACACCGCCCCGGTCTGCCTGGTCACCGACTCCACGGCCGCCGCGAAGATGCCCGCGTTCCCGGACGTGCTGCTGCTGGACTCGCCCGAGGTGGTGGCCGAGCTGGCGGTGCTGCCGGACGCCCCGTTGGGGGTGGTGGTGGACCAGGACAGTCCGGCGTACGTGATCTTCACCTCGGGTTCGACGGGCCGGCCCAAGGGTGTGGTGACGCCGTACCGTGGTCTGACGAACATGCAGTTGAACCACCGTGAGGCGATCTTCGACCCGGTGGTGGAGTCCGCGGGCGGCCGTCGGCTGCGGATCGCGCACACCGTCTCGTTCTCCTTCGACATGTCGTGGGAGGAACTGCTCTGGCTGGTCGAGGGCCACGAGGTCCACGTCCTCGGTGAGGACGACCGCCGCGACGCCCAGGGCCTGGCGGACTACCTGGACGTGCACGAGATCGACGTCATCAACGTGACGCCGTCCTACGCCCAGGCCCTGGTGGAGTCCGGTCTGCTGGACGAGGGGCGGCACCGTCCGGTGCTGGTGCTGCTGGGTGGTGAGGCGGTGGCGGAGACGCTGTGGTCGCGGTTGCGGGAGACGCCGGGGGTGATGGGGTACAACCTGTACGGGCCGACCGAGTACACCATCAACACGTTGGGTGGTGGCACGCTGGACTCGGCGACGGCGACGGTGGGCCGGCCGATCTGGAACACCCGGGCGCATGTGCTGGACGCGTATCTGCGGCCGGTGCCGGTGGGTGTGGCGGGTGAGCTGTACGTGTCGGGTGTGGGTCTGGCGCGGGGTTACCTGAACCGGGCGGGGTTGACGGCGGAGCGGTTCGTCGCGGATCCGTTCGGTGAGCCGGGTGCGCGGATGTACCGCACAGGTGATGTGGTGCGTTGGCGTCAGGACGGTCTGCTGGACTTCCTGGGCCGGGCGGACGACCAGGTGAAGATCCGGGGGTACCGGGTGGAGCCCGGTGAGATCGAGGACGCCGTCGCGCTCGATCCGTCGGTCGCGCAGGCCGCGGTGGTGGTCCGTGAGGACACCCCGGGCGTCAAGCGCCTGGTCGCCTACCTCGTCCCCGCCGCGACGGCCGTGGACCTCGCCGCCGTCCGCAACGAACTCGCCGCCCGGCTGCCCGAGTACATGGTGCCCTCGGCGTTCGTGCTGCTCGACGCGCTGCCGCTGACCGTCAACGGCAAGCTCGACCGCAAGGCCCTCCCCGCCCCCGCCAGCACCGGTACCGGCACCGGCCGCGCCCCGCGCGACGCCCGCGAGGAGATCCTCTGCGGGGCCTTCGCCGAGGTGCTCGGCCTCACCGAGGTCGGCCCCGAGGACCACTTCTTCGACCTCGGCGGCCACTCCCTGCTGGCCACCCGGCTGATCAGCCGGATCCGCGCGCTGCCCGGCGGCGCCGGGCTGACCGTCCGGGACCTCTTCGAGGCCCCCACCCCGGCCGGGCTGGCCCACCGGGCCGGCGCCGCCGACGACCCGCGCCCCGCCCTGGGCCGCCGCGAGCGCCCGGCCGACCTGCCGCTCTCGCACGCCCAGCGCCGGATGTGGTTCCTGCAGAACCTGGACGGCTCCGGGGCCACCTACAACGTGCCCCTGGTCGTCCGGGTCAGCGGCCCGCTCGACCGGGCCGCCCTGGGGGCGGCCGTCCGCTCGGTGACCCAGCGCCACGAGAGCCTGCGCACCGTCTTCACCGAGCGTGACGGCGACGTCCACCAGCGGATCCTGGACGCGCCGGCCGCCGAGGCCGCCGTCCACGTGGTGCGGTCCTCGCCCGCGACCCTGGACGCCGACGTCGAGGCCGCGGTGCGCCACGGCTTCGACCTCTCCGCCGAACTGCCGCTGCGCGTCAGCCTGCTGGAGCTCGCCCCGGAGGACCACGTGGTGGTGGTGCTGTTCCACCACATCGCGGGTGACGAGTGGTCGATGCTCCCCTTCGTCGAGGACCTCACCACCGCCTACACGGCGCACACCGACGGCCGCACCCCCAGCTGGGCGCCGCTGCCGGTCCAGTACGCCGACTACACCCTGTGGCAGCAGGAGCTGCTCGGCTCGGCCGAGGACGAGCGGAGCCTGCACACCCGGCAGGCCGGCTACTGGAAGCAGGCGCTCGCCGGGCTGCCGGAGGAGCTCCCGCTGCCGACCGACCACCCGCGCAGGCCGGTGGCGGCCCATCGCGGCGACACCGTGCGCGGACAGGTCCCCCCGGCGGTCTACCGCGGCCTGCGCGAGGCGGCCCGGGCCACCGGCACCACCACCTTCATGGTGCTCCAGGCGGCCGTGGCCACCCTGCTGCACCGCCTGGGCGCCGGCACGGACATCCCCCTCGGCGCACCCGTCGCCGGGCGGTCCGACAGCGCGCTCGACGGACTGGTCGGCTTCTTCGTCAACACCCTGGTACTGCGCAACGACCTGGCCGGCGACCCGACCTTCGCCGAGCTGCTGGCCCGTACCCGGGACACCGACCTGGCGGCCTTCGCCCACCAGGACCTGCCCTTCGACCGCCTGGTCGAGGCGGTCAACCCGCCGCGCGTGCCCGGCCGGCACCCGCTGTTCCAGGTGATGCTCGGCTACCAGCACAACGACGGCCAGGCCGGGCGCCTGCTCGGCCTGGAGAGCCGGATCCTGCCCTTCGAGCTGGGCGCCGCCAAGTTCGAACTCGACTTCAACTTCGAGGAGACCTCCGCCGCGGAGGAGATCGACATCGCCTTCGAGTACGCGGCCGACCTCTACGACCGCACCACCGCCGAGGCGTTGGTCGAGCGGCTGCTCGCCCTGCTGGAGCAGGTCGCGGCCGACCCGCACCGCCGGATCGGCGCCCTGGACGTGTTGACGGTGCGGGAGCGTGGGTTGGTGTTGGGGGAGTGGGCGGCGACGGGTCGTGGGTTGCCGGGGTCGACGGTGGCGGATCTGTTGGCGGAGCGTGCGGCGTTGGTGCCGGGCGAGACGGCGTTGGTGTTCGGTGGGGTGTCGTGGTCGTACGCGGAGTTGGACGCGCGGGTGAACCGGTTGGCGCGTCTGTTCGTGGCGCGGGGGGCGGGGCCGGAGAAGGTGGTGGCGTTGGGGCTGCCGCGTTCGTTGGAGATGGTGGCGGCGCTGTTCGCGGTGTTGCGTACGGGTGCGGCGTACCTGCCGTTGGAGCTGGACTACCCGGTGGACCGGCTGGCGTTCATGGTGGAGGACACCGCCCCGGTCTGCCTGGTGACGGACTCGACCGCGATCGCCCGGATGCCGGAGGCCGCCGGGGTGGTGAAGGTCCTGCTGGACTCGCCCGAGGTGGTGGCGGAGTTGTCGGTGCTGCCGGACGCCCCGTTGGGGGTGGTGGTGGACCAGGACAGTCCGGCGTATGTGATCTTCACCTCGGGTTCGACGGGCCGGCCGAAGGGTGTGGTCACGCCGTACCGGGGTCTGACGAACATGCAGTTGAACCACCGTGAGGCGATCTTCGACCCGGTGGTGGAGTCCGCGGGCGGCCGTCGGCTGCGGATCGCGCACACGGTCTCGTTCTCCTTCGACATGTCGTGGGAGGAACTGCTCTGGCTGGTCGAGGGCCACGAGGTCCACGTGATGGACGAGGCGCTGCGCCGCGACGCCGAGGCGCTCTCCGCCTACTGCGCCGACTACGCCATCGACGTCATCAACGTCACCCCGTCCTACGCCCAGGCCCTGGTGGAGTCCGGCCTGTTGGACGAGGGGCGGCACCGTCCGGTGCTGGTGCTGCTGGGTGGTGAGGCGGTGGCGGAGACGCTGTGGTCGCGGTTGCGCGAGACGCCGGGGGTGATGGGGTACAACCTGTACGGGCCGACCGAGTACACCATCAACACGTTGGGTGGTGGCACGCTGGACTCGGCGACGGCGACGGTGGGCCGGCCGATCTGGAACACCCGGGCGCATGTGCTGGACGCGTATCTGCGGCCGGTGCCGGTGGGTGTGGCGGGTGAGCTGTACGTCTCGGGTGTGGGTCTGGCGCGGGGTTACCTGAACCGGGCGGGGTTGACGGCGGAGCGGTTCGTCGCGGATCCGTTCGGTGAGCCGGGTGCGCGGATGTACCGCACGGGTGATGTGGTGCGTTGGCGTCAGGACGGTCTGCTGGACTTCCTGGGCCGGGCGGACGACCAGGTGAAGATCCGGGGGTACCGGGTGGAGCCCGGTGAGATCGAGGACGCCGTCGCGCTCGATCCGTCGGTCGCGCAGGCCGCGGTGGTGGTCCGTGAGGACACCCCGGGCGTCAAGCGCCTGGTCGCCTACCTGGTGCCGGGTGAGGGTACCCTTATCGAGGTCGCCGCGGTCCGGCGTATGCTGGCCGCCCGGCTGCCCGAGTACATGGTGC
The DNA here is from genome assembly GCF_042752535.1 of Kitasatospora sp. NPDC059327. Lineage (NCBI taxonomy): Bacteria > Bacillati > Actinomycetota > Actinomycetes > Kitasatosporales > Streptomycetaceae > Kitasatospora > Kitasatospora sp. NPDC059327. Next base: position 35,327 of record NZ_JBHYYB010000025.1, read on the forward strand.
CCTCGGCGTTCGTGGTGCTCACCGAGCTTCCGCTGACCGTCAACGGCAAGCTCGACCGCAAGGCCCTCCCCGCCCCCAGCGCCACCGACTTCACCGCGGCGGGACCGCTGCGCGGACCGAGGTACCCGAGCGAGCAGGCCGTGCACGCGGCGTTCAGCGACGTGCTGGGCCTGCCCGCGCTCGGGATCGACGAGAACTTCTTCGACCTCGGCGGCCACTCGCTGCTCGCGCTGTCGCTGCTCCAGCGGATCCGGGCGGAGTTCTCCGGCGAGTTCGGCCTGGCCGACCTGCTGGCCCGGCCGACCGTGGCGGCGCTCGCCGAGTTCCTCGTCGACCGCCTCGTCCGGACCTCGCTCGGCGAGGAGCCCGCGAGCACGCCGGCCTGTTCCGGCTGACCACCCACCACCCACCACCGACCACCCACCACTCCCCACTCCCCAAGGAGACGACATGAGCGCCACCAACCCGTTCGAGGACGACGACGCCCGTTACTTCGTGCTCGTCAACGCGGAGAACCAGCACTCCCTCTGGCCCGCCTTCGCCGAGATCCCGGCCGGCTGGACGGTCGTGCACGGCGAGGACACCCGTGAGGCGTGCACCGCCTACGTGGACGCCAACTGGACGGACATGCGTCCGGCCGGCCTGGTCGCCCGTACGGCCGCCGCCGGCGTCTGACCACCACCCGGGGGGACGGCCCGACCGGGCCGTCCCCCCGCCCCGTAACCGATTCAGCGACCAGACGGGCGAGCGATCTTGTGAGCGATGTGAGCAACCGACAGACGGAACCCGCCGCGGGGCCCCGGGACGGCCTGACGGCCGAGGAACTCGCGGACGAGGACCTGGCGCCCGGGGCGCTCTCCCCGGAGCGCCGCCGTCGGGCGCGCGCCCTGCTGCGGAACTCGCTGCGGCCCCACCGGGCCACCGTGGCCGCGGCGATGGTGGCGGCGGCGATCCGCCAGCTCGCCCTGCTGGCCGTGCCCTGGTGCGTCCAGCACGCCGTCGACGACGGGCTCAAGCCCGGCGACGACGGGGCCCTGCTGCTCTGGTCCGGCGCCACCGCCGCCGCCGCCCTGGTCCAGTTCGTCGGCCTCTACGGCTGGCAGTACTGGGCCGGGTACGCCGACGCCAAGGTGGGCGCCGACCTGCGGGCGCGGCTCCTGCACCACCTCTCCGGCCTGGACCGGGCCGCCCTCGCCTCGCGCGGGCACGGCGACCTCGCCATGCGCGCGACCCGGGACACCGACCTGGTCCGCGAGTGGGTGCACGGCCTGGCCGTCTGGGTGGTGCTGGCCACCACCTTCGTGGTCGTCCTGCCCGCCCTCGCCTTCCTCGACCTCAGCCTGCTGCTGGTCACCCTGGCGACCCTGCCGTTCCTGGTCTGGGTCAACCTCCACTTCCCCAAGCGGTTCGCCGCCGCCAGCGGGGAGCTCTCCCGGGCCCACGGCGAGCGCGCCGACGCCGTCGCCGACCTGCTCCAGGTCGGCACCGGCCTGCGCGGCACCGGCGGCCACCGGCCGTTGGTCGAGCGGCACCACACCGCCAGCGCCGAGGTCACCGAACGGACCGTCGTCGCCGCCCGGGTGGAGGCCGGCTGGGCCGCCGTGGCACCGTTCGTCCCCCGGCTGGCCGTCGCGGCCGGCGTCGGCATCGGCGGCCTGGCCGTGCTGGACGGCCGGCTCAGCCTCGGCGGTCTGGTCGCCTTCACCACCTGGATGGCGATCGTCACGCTGGCCACCCGGGTGCTGGTCGACCGGCTCCTGGAGCGCGGCCAGGCCGACGTCGCGGCCGCCCGGATCGACGAGGCGCTCGCCATCCGGCCCGTCGTCGCCGAACCCGCCCCCGGCGACGCCCGGGACCTGCCGGACTCCGGCGCCCTGCGGCTCACCGGCGTGACCGCCGTCCGGGACGGCCGGACCGTGCTCGGCCCGGTCGACCTGGCCGTCGAGGACGGCGAGTTCGTCGCCCTGGAGGGCGCCACCGGCTCCGGCAAGAGCACCCTGCTGCGTCTCGTCGTCCGGCTCGACGACCCGGACTCCGGAACCGTCTCCTACGGCGGCGTCGACCTGCGCGACGCCCGGCTCGACGAGGTCCGCTCGCGGATCGCCTACGTCTCCCAGCGGCCGGTCCTGCTCTCCGGCACCGTCGCCGACAACCTCCGGCTCGGCCGCGAGCTGGACGACGCGGCGCTGCACGAGGCCTGCCGGACCGCCGGCATCCACGACCAGCTCACCGCGATGCCCGACGGCTACCGCACCGAACTCGGCGAGGGCGGCACCGCGCTGTCCGGCGGCCAGGTCCAGCGCCTCGCCATCGCCCGCGCCCTGCTCGGCGACCCCCGGGTCCTGCTGCTGGACGACTCGACCTCCGCGCTGGACACCACGACCGAGAAGCTCGTGCTGGAACGCCTGCGCGCCTGGGCCGCCGGCCGCACGGTGGTCTTCGCCTCGCACCGGGCCGCCGTCCTGGAGACCGCCGACCGCGTGGTCGAGCTGCGCCCCCCGGCGGCGGACACCGCCACCACGCCCTCCGGCACCCCCGGAGCCGACCCGACCGAAAGGCCCGAGAGCGCCATGACCGTGACCACCGCGGAGGCGGCCCATGGCTGAGCAGCCCCTGCTCCAGGACGAGGCGGACCACCGGGGGGTGCTGCGCCGGGTGGCGCCGTACCTGCGCCCGCACCGGGCCCGGCTCCTCGTCGCGCTGCTGGTCGGCCTGGCCGACTCCGCCGCGCTGGTGGCCGTCGCCCCGCTGGTCGGCGTGGCCGCCGACGCGCTCGACCGCGGCGACCGGGGCGTCCTCGGCCAGGCCGTCCTGCTGCTCGCCCTGCTCGCGGTCGGCCAGCTGGTGCTGGCCCGGGTCGGCGAACTGCTGCTGATCAAGGGCGGCGAGCAGGTCGTCCGCACGCTGCGCGAGCAGTGCGTGGAGAACCTGGCCGTCGCGCCGCTGCGCTTCCTGGAGACGCACCGCAGCGGCGAGCTGCTGCGCCGCTCGACCGGCGAGGTCGCGGCGCTGGCCGCGTTCGTCCGGTTGCACCTGCGCAACCTGGTCGCCTCGGTGGCGACCCTGGTCTTCACCCTGGTCGTGCTGGTCGGGTACTCCTGGCTGCTGCTCCTCGTCCAGCTGGCCGTCTTCGTCCCGCTGACCCTGCTGGTCACCCGCTGGTTCCAGCGCGACGCCGGTGCGGCCTTCGGCGCCAAGGCCGGCGCCGAGGCCACCGTAGCGGCCACCTTCTCCGAGACGCTGACCGCCCGTGAGGCCCTGCAGACCTCGCTCGGCCTGACCGGGTGGACCCGCCGCTTCGCCGGCGAGAACGTCCGCGCGGTGCACGCCGCCCGCCGGGCGCTGCGGGTGGAGAACCGGATCGACCTGGTGAGCCTGATCGAGGGTCTGGCCCTGGTGGTGCTGCTGCTGGTCGGCGGCTGGCTGGTCGGCCAGGACGCCCTGAGCATCGGTGCCGTGGTCGTGTTCGTCCTCGCCAGCCGCAACCTCTTCGACTCCTTCGCCGACCTCTCGCAGCTGGTCGGCGAGGTGCAGACGGCGCGCACCGGCCTGGCCCGGCTGCTGGACCTGCTGGCGGCGACCGCTCCGGCCGACCGCCGGGAGCCGGCGGCCGGCGACCTGCCCGCCCGGGGCGACCTGCGCTGCGAGGGCGTCGAGTACGCCTACCGGGCGGACGGCCGCACCCTGCACGGGATCAGCCTGGACTTCCCGGCGGGGAGCCGGACCGGGGTCGTCGGCGAGACCGGCTCCGGGAAGACCACGCTGTCCAAGCTGCTCTGCGGCCTCTACCACCCGGACGCCGGGACGGTCAGCTTCGCCGGCACCGACCTCGCGGCGGTGCCCGAGGCGCGGTTGCGCCGGCGGATCGTGCTGGTCCCCCAGGAGGTCCGGATGGTCACCGGCACGGTGGCGGAGAACCTGGCCCTGGTCCAGGGCGCCCCGGACCGCGCGGCCATCGAGCGGACGGTCGACCAGTTGGGCCTGCGGGCCTGGCTCGCCGAGCTGCCGGGCGGTCTGGACGCCGAGGTCGGGCTGCGCGGCGGCAACCTGTCGGCGGGCGAGCGGCAGATCCTCGGTCTGGTCCGCGCGGTGCTGGCGGACCCGGCCGTCCTGGTCCTCGACGAGGCGACCGCCGACATCGACCCGGCCACCGCGGCCCGGCTGGAGCACGCGTTGGACGAGCTGCGGGCCGACTGCACGCTGATCGTGATCGCGCACCGCCCGGCCACCATCGCCCGGCTGCCCCGGGTGGTCCGTCTGGACGGCGGGCACCTGGTCGGTGACGAACCGGCAGCTGAGCTGCTGATCGAGGCTCCGCGACTGGTCTGAAGATGCGAGGTTAGGCTAACCTAATCGGAAGTGAGTACCGGTGCCGCCACCCGTCGAACGGGTGGCGGCACCGGCGCCTGCGGGCCTGCGCACACCTTCCACCGGATTGGGCTGACCGATGACGACAGAGACCGCCCCGCCGCGCATGCGGATCGTTCGCCACCCCCTGAAGTACCGTCTGCTGGAAGTCCGGCGGGTCACCCGGATCACCCCCGGTACGGTCCGGGTCACCTTCGCCGGCCCGGACCTCGAAGGTTTCCGCGAGCAGGCCCCGACCGACCACGTGAAGCTCTGCTTCGCCGAGGACGGCGCGGACCTGCCGGTCGAGCCGGTGGTCGAGAACGACACCTGGATGGACGCCCCGGTCGAGCCGATCACCCGCGACTACACCATCCGCCACTACCGGCGGGCCGAGCAGGAGCTCGACATCGACATGGTGCTGCACGGCACCGGGGTCGGCTCCAGCTGGGCGGCGGCCGCCGAACCCGGCATGCGGCTGGGCGTCCTGGGCCCGCGCGGGTCCGAGGAGATCCCCTTCGTCCACGACTGGTACCTGCTCGCGGCCGAGGAGACCGCCATCCCCGCGCTGGGCCGCTGGCTGGAGATGCTCCCGGCCGGCGTCAAGGTGATCGCCTTCGCCGAGGTGCCCGGGCCCGAGGACGAGCAGGTCTTCGAGACCGCCACCGACGCGACCGTCACCTGGCTGCACCGCGGCGACGCCCCGGCCGGCAGCACCGACCTGCTGGAGCGGGCCGTCCGCGCGGCGCAGCTGCCGCCCGGTATGGGCTTCGCCTGGGTCGCGGGGGAGGCCAACACCCTCAAGCCGATCCGCCGTCACCTGCGGGCGGAGCGGGGCCTGGACCGCCACCAGGTCGACGTGGACGGCTACTGGAAGCGCGGCGTCGCCAACCACGACCACCACGAGGGCGAGCACGAGCACGCTTGACATCCTCCCCGTGCTCCGGCGCAGGGATTCCGGCCGCGCCCGCGGCACGGGGCTGGCGCCCGGTGCGGCCGGCGTTCCGGTGGGTTCCTGTTTCGACGGGCCGTGCCCGGCGTGGGATCGCCACGCTGGTTCCTACCGGCCCTCCGCAGGCGTTTAGCCTGTCCGCCCGTCCGGCGGCCAGGATGTTCCGAGCAGCATTGAGGTCACGGTCATGGCAGGTGCCGCACGCGCCGCAGGTCCACGTGCGGATGTTCAACGGCTTGGGTCCGTCCGGAACCCCGCAGGTGGAGCACACCTGGCTGGTGGGTTCGTACCGGCCGATCACACCGAGGTGCCGTCCGTAGCGGGCGGCCTTCTCGGTGAGGAGCCGGCGGAAGGTGGACCAGCCGGCGTCGTGGACGGTCTTGGCCAGGCGGGTGCGGGCCAGGCCGCGTACGTTCAGGTCTTCCAGGTAGATCGCTTGGGTTTCGCGGATCAGCCCGGTCGTCTGCTTGTGCAGCCAGTCCATCCGGGCGTCCGCCACTCTGGCGTGTGCCCTGGCCACCTTCCTGCGGGCCTTCGCCCGGTTCTGCGACCCCTTCCGCTTGCGGGACAGCGCCCGCTGCTCGGCCTTGAGCTTCTTCTCCGCCTTCCGCAGAAAGCGCGGATTGTCGATCACACTGCCGTCGGACATCACAGCGTAGGTGGTCAGCCCGAGGTCGATGCCGATCTCGGTGTCGAGCGCCGGCAGATGGACCGGTTCGATGTCCACCACGAACGAGGCGAAGTACCGGTCGGCCCGGTCCAGCACGATCGTCACGGAGGACGGATCGGCGGGCAGCGCCCTGGACCACGTGACCCGCACGTCGCCGATCTTGGCGAGGTTCAGCCGGCCGTTGCTTCGCAGGCGGAAGCCGTTGCGGGAGAACCGCAGCGACTGCCGGTTCTCCTTCCGCGACTTGAACACTGGAAGGCCTACCCGCTGACCGGGTCGCTTGCCCGACAGGCTGTCGAAGAAGTTCCGGTAGGCCGTGTCCAGATCACGGACCGACGACTGCAGGGCGTCGACCGACACGGTCCCGAGCCACGACCTGGCATCGGTCCTCTTCGCGTCGGTGATCACTGCCTTGGCCAGCGCCCCGGTCGGAATCCTCGACCGGTCCGCCTTCCACGCCGCCTTGCGCAGGGCGAGCGCGTCATTGTGCACCACCCGCGCGCAACCGAACGTACGGGCCAGTGCCTGCCGCTGACCTGCCGTCGGATAGATCCGATAGGAGTACCTGAGATGCACGAGAGCAACCTAGCGGCAGGCACTGACACCGCCGTGCGGTCACCTGCGCTGCGGTCCGCCTCGACGGCGAAACACCCTCCCCGGACCTGCTCCGCAGGCAGTCCGCTCCCTCTCCCGGTCAAGGCGGGGTCCGTTCCCGGAGGTCCCCGATGAGGACCGCCGCCCCGCCCAGCGCCGCTGATCCCGCCCAGGCCCAGGCCGAGGCCGAGGGCGGAGCCGGGGCCGGAACCGGGGCCACGCCCGTCCTGCCCGGGCGGATCGGGACCGGCCGACGGCTGGCCTGGCTGTTCGGCGCCCTGCTGCTGCTGGCCCTGCTCGCCCTCGCGGGCATCGCGATCGGCGCCCGCTACATCCCGCCCGGCCAGGTGCTGCACGTCCTGTTCCACCACGAGCCGACGTCCGAGGACTGGATCGTGGTGCACCACGCGCGGATCCCGCGCACGCTGCTAGGCATCGCCGTCGGCGCCGCCCTCGGTGTCGCGGGCGCGATGATGCAGGCGCTCACCCGCAACCCGCTGGCCGACCCCGGCCTGCTCGGCGTCAACGGCGGAGCCGCCGCGGCCGTCGCGGCCGGGACGGCCCTGCTGGACCTGCGGAGCTTCCACTCCTACGTCTGGTTCGCCCTGGCCGGCGCCGCCGTCGCGGCCCTGGTGGTGCAGATCCTCGGCGGCGGCGGCCGCGCCTCGGCGACCCCCGCGCGCCTCGCGCTGGCCGGAACCGCCGTCACCGCCGTGCTGACCGCGTTCGTCAACGGCCTGATCCTGCTGGACCCGCTGACCCTCAACCGGTTCCGGTTCTGGCAGGTCGGCGCGCTCGCCGGCGTCGACTCCGCCGTCCTCGGCCAGGTGCTGCCGTTCCTGGCGGTCGGCGGGGTGCTCGCCCTGCTGCTCGGCCGGCCGCTGAACGCGCTCGCGCTCGGCGACGACGCCGGGCACGCCCTGGGCGCCCACCCGGCCCGCACCCGGGCGTTCAGCCTGGTCGCCGTCACGCTGCTGTGCGGCGCGGCCACCGCGGCGGTCGGCCCGATCGCCTTCGTCGGCCTCGCCGTTCCGCACCTGGCCCGCCACGTCTGCGGCCCGGACCAGCGCTGGATCATGCTGCTCTCGGCGGTCCTGGCCCCGGTGCTGCTGGTCGGCGCGGACATCCTCGGCCGGGTCCTCCTGCATCCGGCCGAGCTCCAGGCCGGTGTGGTCACCGCCTTCATCGGCGCACCGCTCTTCATCGCTCTCGTCCGCGGCCGAAGGATCGCCCAACTGTGAACAGCCCCCTGACGGTCTCCCGGCCGGCCGCGCCGGTCGCGGCCGGGCCGGACGTACCCGCCGCTAGGCCCCCCGTCCCGCTGCGCGCCCTGCGGCTCCCCGGCGGGCGCTCGCTGCGCTGGCACCGCCGGGCCGCGGTGGTCGGCGCCCTGCTGGTGCTCGCGCTGCTGGGCGTCTCCGCCTGGCTGCTGACGGCCGGTGACTACCCGCTGCCGGTCTCCGACGTGATCGACGTGCTCACCGGCGGCGGCGTCCGGGCGGACCGCTACATCGTGAGGGAGGTGCGGCTGCCCCGGCTGCTGACCGCCCTCCTGGTGGGCGCCGCGCTCGGCCTGGCCGGCGCGCTCTTCCAGACGCTCGCCCGCAACCCGCTCGGCAGCCCGGACGTCATCGGCTTCACGGTCGGCTCGGCCACCGGCGCGCTGGCGGTCATCCTGGTGATCGGCGGGAGCGCCGCCACCGTCGCCTTCGGCGCGGTGGTCGGCGGACTGGTCACCGCCGCCCTGGTCTACCTGCTGGCCCGGCGCGGCGGCACCCAGGGCTACCGGCTGGTGCTGGTCGGCATCGGGGTCAGCTCACTGCTCTCCTCGCTCAACGCCTACCTGATCGCCCGCGCCTCGTTCAGCGACGCGCAGAGCGCGGCGGTCTGGCTGACCGGCAGCCTCAACGCCCGGGGCTGGGAGCACTGCGGCCCGATGGCGCTCGCGCTGGCCGTCCTGCTGCCCGCGGCGGTGCTGCTCGGCCGCCCGCTGCGGATGCTGGAGATGGGCGACGACGCGGCCTCCTCGCTCGGGGTGCGTACCGAGCGGGTGCGGATCTGGCTGGTGCTGATCGGCGTCGCGCTGACGGCGGCCGCCACCGCCGCGGCCGGCCCGATCCCGTTCGTGGCCCTGATCGCCCCGCAGGCCGTCCGCCGGCTGACCCGGGCCACCGGCCCCAACCTGGTGGGCTCCGCGCTGCTGGGCGCCGTGCTGCTGGCCGTGAGCGATCTGGCGGCGCAGCGGTTGCTGGCGCCCACCCAGCTGCCGGTCGGTGTCTTCACGGGCGTGGTGGGCGGCTGCTACCTGGTCTGGCTGATCGCCGGCCAGTGGCGGGCCGGGCGTTCCTGAGGGAGCGTCGCCGCGACCCGCACGACGGAGCGAGCCCCGGATCCGTGATCGGATCCGGGGCTCGCTCCGTGGTGTTCGGCGGGGTCAGTCCGCGAAGGTCCGGAGGTAGACGCGGGAGCCCCGGGCCGGGTCGAGCTCGGCGGCGAAGGCCCGGGGCGCGAGGCCGGCCGGGATCTCCTCGAAGCCGTAGCGGCGGAAGAGCGCCCCGTCGCCGGTGCTGGCGGTGACCAGGGTGCGCACCCCGTGCCGGCCGGCCTCGGTCAGCAGGGCGTCCAGCAGCTGCGAGCCGAGGCCGGCGCCCCGCAGGCCCGCGCGGACACAGAAGTTGTGCAGCAGCGCGGGGGCGGGGTGGGCCGGCGGCTCGGGGGCGAGCAGGCGCAGCGCCACGCAGCCGTCCGGGCCGGCCGGTCCGTCGACGAGCAGGAACCGGTCCCGCGGCGCGCGGTAGTCGGCGACCCGGCGGCGGCGCAGCTCGCCCGAGGCCATGGACGGCGCGGAGAGCGCGAAGAGCGCCGCCGCGTCGGCCGCCGTGGCCGCCCGGACCGGCAGGGTGCCGGTGCGGCTCACCGAGTCCTCGACCGGTGTCCGGGCGCCATCGGGACGACCAGCGGGGTGCCGGTCTGCGGGTCCTCGATCACCTGGCAGGGCAGGTCGAAGACCTTCTCGACCAGTTCGGCGGTGACGATCTCGCCGGGCGGGCCCTGGGCGACCACCGCGCCGTCGCGCATCGCGATCAGGTGACTGGCGTAGCGGGCGGCCTGGTTGAGGTCGTGGAGGACGGCGACCAGGGTGCGGTCCTGCTCCTCGTGCAGCCGGGCGCACAGGTCGAGGACCTCGACCTGGTGGGCGATGTCGAGGAAGGTGGTCGGCTCGTCGAGCAGCAGCAGCGGGGTCTGCTGGGCGATGGCCATCGCCAGCCAGACGCGCTGGCGCTGGCCACCGGAGAGCTCGTCGACGAAACGGGCGGCGAGCGTGTCGACGTTGGTGGCCGCCATCGACTCCGCGACGACCCGGTCGTCCTCCTTGGACCACTGGCGGAACAGCCCCTGGTGCGGGTAGCGGCCGCGGGCGACCAGGTCGGCCACGGTGATGCCGTCGGGCGGGGTGGAGCTCTGCGGGAGCAGGCCGAGCCGGCGGGCGAGTTCCTTCGACGGCAGGGCGCTGATCTGCTCGCCGTCCAGCAGGACCCGGCCGGCGGCCGGCTTGAGCAGCCGGGCGAACGCCCGCAGCAGGGTGGACTTGCCGCAGGCGTTGGGGCCGACGATGACGGTGAAGGAGCCGTCCGGGACGCCGATCGACAGGTCGGTCGCGATGGCGCGGTCGCCGTAGCGGAGGGTGACGTGGTCGGCGTAGAGCCGCCCGGACGCCGCGGGGGTGGTCACGAGGCCTCCAGCAGCTGGTCGGTGGTCAGGACGACGGCGCACTTCTCGGCGGCCCACCGCAGGCCCTCCAGGTGCTTCTCGGCGGAGAAGTCGGCGGTGGCGTCGGCCACCACGAAGGCCTGGATGTCGCGGCTCCACGCGTCGGCGGCCGTCATCAGCACGCCGATGTGGGCGTAGACGCCGACCAGGACCAGCTGGTCGCGTCCGGAGCGGGCCAGGATGTCGGCCAGCTCGGTGCGGGCGAAGGCGCTGTACTTCCACTTGAGCAGCAGGGTGTCGCCCTCGGCCGGGGCGACGACGTCCGGGACGGCCTGGGCCCACGCGTCGGCGGGCAGTCCCGGGCCCCAGAAGTCCAGTTGGAGGCCGCGTTCCGCCGGGGTCTGTCCGCCGCGCTGGTGGGAGTAGACGACGGGGACGCCGTGCCCGCGGGCGTACTCCAGGACCTGGGCCGTCCGGGCGAGCGCCGGGGCCAGCGGCGGCCCGTCGGAGGGGAACGCCGACAGGAAGTAGTTCTGCAGGTCGTGGACGAGCAGGACGGCCCGGGCGGGGTCGACCCGCCACGGGACCTTGGGCGCGGGGAGCTGGTCGACCCGCGGTGGGTCGTACGGGGCGATGCTGGGCAGTGCCATGGTGTCTGGACGTGCTCTCTGTGGGGCGGCGCGCTAGCGGGCGGTGGTGCGGAGGTCCTTCTTGCTGACCTTGCCGATCCCGGTCTGCGGGAACTCGGTGACGAACTCGACCAGGTCGGGCACCTTGTAGTCGGCGAGGCCGCGGGACCGGACGAAGGCCTTCAGCTCGACGCCGCGCGGGCGGGGGGCGTCGGGGCGCAGGATGACGTAGGCCCGGGTGCGTTCGCCGAGGTGCTCGTCGGGCACGGCGACGACGGACACGTCGTGCACGGCCGGGTGGGCGAGCAGGACGTTCTCGACCTCCTCGGCGGCGACCTTCTCGCCGCCCCGGTTGATCTGGTCCTTGGCCCGGCCCTCGACCACCAGGTGGCCGGTGGAGGTCCGGCGGACCAGGTCACCGGTGCGGTAGAAGCCGTCCTCGGTGAAGGCGGCGGCGTTGTGCTCGGGCGCCCGCCAGTAGCCGCGGATGGTGTACGGGCCGCGGGTGAGCAGGTGGCCGGTGGTGCCGTCGGGCAGGTCGCGGTCCTGGTCGTCCACCACGCGGACCTCGTCGTCGGGCGAGATCGGGCGGCCCTGGGTGGTCAGCACGGTCTGCTCGGAGTCCTCGGGGCGGGTGTAGTTCACCAGCCCCTCGGCCATCCCGAAGACCTGCTGGAGGCGGCAGCCGAGCGCGGGTCCCAGCCGCCGGGCGGCCTCCTCGCTGAGCTTGGCGCCGCCCACCTGGAGCAGCCGCAGGCTGGAGAGGTCCCGCCCGGCGCCGGGCGCCGCGTTGGCCCAGGCGAGGGCCAGTGGCGGGACGACGCCGGTCAGGGTGACCCGCTCGCTCTCGATCAGCGCCAGCGCGGTGGCCGGGCTGGGTTCGGGGGCGAGCACGACCCTGCCGCCGGCGTGGAAGACGCCGAGGCTGCCGGGGGAGCTGAGCGGGAAGTTGTGCGCGGCCGGCAGCGCGCAGAGGTAGACGGTGTCCGTGTCCAGCTCGCAGATCTCGGCGGACTCGCGGACGCTGTACAGGTAGTCGAAGTGGTAGCGGGGGATCAGCTTGGGCAGGCCGGTGCTGCCGCCGGAGAGCTGGAGGAAGGCCAGGTCGGTGGCGGCCGGCGGGTCCTGGACGGGGGCGGGCTCGTCGGCCCGCAGGTCGTCGAGCGAGGTGTAGGGCCCTGGGGCCCCGGCCACGAAGACCTCGGCGAGGTCGGGTACCGCCGCGGTCACCTTGCCGGCCATCTCCCGGTAGTCGAAGCCGGCGTGCCGGTCGGCGATGATCAGCGCCCGGGCCCCGGCGAACTCGCAGAAGTACGAGATCTCGGCGTGCCGGTGGGCGGGCAGGGCCATCACCGGGACCACCCCGGCCCGCAGCGCGCCGATGAACACCTCGTAGAACTCGGCGGTGTTGGGCAGCTGGAGGACGATCCGCTCGCCGCGGCGGATGCCCCGGGCGAGCAGTCCGGTGGCCATCCGGTCGGCCCGCCGGTCGAGTTCGGCGTAGCTCCAGCGCCGGGCGCCGTCGACGACCGCGATCCGCTCGGGCCGCTCGGCGGCGTGCCGGCGGACCATGTGGTCGAGCCGTTCGTCGGTCCAGTGGCCGGCCGCCCGGTAGCGTCGGGCGAACTCGTCGGGCCAGTCGGTCACTTGTCGTCTCCCAGTCCAACAGCGTGGAGAAAGGTGCGGAACTTCGCGGTGGTCTCGGCGAGTTCGTGATCGGGCACGGAGCCGGCGACCACGCCGGCGCCGGCGAACAGCCGCAGGCGGTCCCCGTCGGCCTCGGCGCAGCGGAGCGTGACGACCCATTCGCCGTCGCCGTCGGCGTTCCCCCAGCCGACCACACCGGTGTAGAGGCCGCGGTCGAAGGGTTCCAGGGTACCGATCAGCGCGCGGGCCCGGTCGGTCGGTGTCCCGCAGACCGCCGGCGTGGGGTGCAGGTCGAGGGCGAGGTCGAGCGCACTCGTGGCGGGGTCGCGCAGGGTGCCGGTGACGACGGTGGACAGGTGCCACATCGCGGCGGTGCGGATCACCGACGGGGTCTCGGGCACCACCAGGTCGTAGCAGTGCGGTTCGAGCGAGCGCCGCACGGCGTCCACCACGAAGGCGTGCTCCGCGAGGTCCTTCGGCGACTCCAGCAGCGCGGCGGCGCGCCGCCGGTCCTCGACGGGGTCGTCGCTGCGGGCGGCGGAGCCGGCCAGCGGGTTGGAGGTGACGGCGGTGCCGTGCCGGGAGACCAGCAGCTCGGGGCTGGCCCCGACCAGGGTCGCGCCGCCCTCGCCGGGGACGGCGAAGGTGTAGCCGTGCGGGTCACGGTGGATCAGCCGGCGCAGCATGGCCGGGAGGTCGGCGCCGCCGGGGGCGGACAGCTCCAGGGTGCGGGCGAGGACGACCTTGCTGAGCTCCGGGTCCTCGCCGAGGATCCGGACGGCGTCGGCGACGGCGTTCCGGTAGCCCTCGGGGGCGGGGACGGGGCGGCTGGTCCACGCCGGTCCGGTCCGCGGCTCGGGGGCGAGCCGCAGCAACGGGTCGTCATGGACCGGTTCGGCCCACCGGGCCTGCTCGGGTATGAAGAGCGCGGCGGGGCGGCCGGGGGCGAAGGGGACGGCGCCGACCACGAGCGGCTCGGGCCGCTCCCCGGTGCGCGCCTCGCGCAGCAGCCGGCCCGCCTCGGCGGGATCGGTGACGGCCGTGTGCCGGCCGGTGGCGAGCAGTGTCCGTCTCGGGCCGGCGAGGAAGGCCCGGTCGGGCCCGGGGCGGTAGGTGGCGAGCAGGGCGCCGCCGACGTGGTGGGCCGCGGTGGCGCCGCCGGTCTCGTTCACTGTGGTCATGCTGCTCCGTTCGGAAAGGCGGGGTCGGTGTGCCCGGTGGACCGTCCGACCGGTGGATCAGGCGCGGAGGGTGGCGCCGCCGTCGACGTAGAGGTCCTGCATGGTGATGTGCCGGGCCCGGTCGCCGGCCAGGAACACCACGGCCTCGGCGATGTCCTCGGGGGAGGCGATCCGCCCGAGGGGTATCCCGACCCGGTAGCTGGCCGGGTCGCCGTCGATGACGCGCTGTTCGGCGGAGGGGTCGCGCCACAGGGAGCGCTGCATCTCGGTGTCGGTGGAGCCGGGGGAGACCAGGTTGCAGCGCACCCCCGAGCGGGCGAGCTCCAGGCCGAGGCAGCGGACGAACATCGCGGTGGCGGCCTTGGAGGCGGCGTAGGCGGCCATCGTGGTGCGCGGCACCCCGGCGGCGTTGGAGCCGACCGTGACGATGCTGCCGCCCCCGCGTTCGGCCATCCGGCGCCCGACGGACCGGCAGGTGTGGAACACGCCGTTGGTGTTGACGGCGAAGGTGGCCGCCCAGTCCTCGTCGGTGGTCTCCACGGCGAGGGCCGGGCGCAGGATCCCGGCGACGTTGACGAGGATGTCGATCGGGCCGAGGGTGCGCTCCACGCGCTCGACCTCGGCCTCGACGGCGGTCGCGTCGGTGACGTCCAGGCGGCCGAGACCGGGGTGGTCGGCCCGTCGGTCGGTGGCCACGACCCGGGCCCCGCGCTCGGTGAGCAGGCGGGCGACCGCGGCGCCGATGCCCTGGGCCGCGCCGGTGACGAGCGCGACCCGGCCTTCGAACTCCGCGTCGCGGCCGGGGGCCGCGGCGGCCCGCGCTCCCGTGTCGGTGACGGGCTGGGCGGGGACGTCCGCGTGGGAAGTCGACATGAGGGCTCTCCGGTGGCGGGCAGGTCGGTCGAATGGCCGAAGCACAACAGTTCGGTAAGGCTAGCCTAACCATGTTTTCGAGGGGCGACCAGGGTGGGTGTGCCCGCGGGCGGGGCCGATGGCTGCCCCGGGGCGGGGCTGCTCGACGGTGGCTCCCGTGTCGGTGCCTCAAGGTCGGCGCCGAGGCCGGTGGTTCGGGTGCGGGCAGATTCCTGTCGGTGTGTCCGCAAGGGTTCTTGACGATGCTTCGGAGATTAGGTGAGGCTAACCTTATGTCGAATGATCCTTCGAGCCATGGGCTGACCGGGGTCGCCAAGACCCTCCTGACGCCGCTCTACGGCCGCGCGCACGCGGACCGTCTGCTCCCGGGGAGCGGGTTCCACGACCCACTGGCCGCCACCGTCCTCGCCGCCACCGGCTTCCGGCCGGACGAGGTGCTGACCGACCGTTCCAACGCCGTCGGCGCGGTCCACCGGGCGATCGTCTTCGACCGACTGGTCGCCGCGTTCCTCCGGCGTCACCCCGACGGCGTGGTCGTCTCGGCCGGGGTGGGGCTCTGCACCCGGGACGCGCGCCTGGCCGGCACCACCCCGCCGGGAGTCCGGTGGATCGGCATCGACGCCCCGGAGGTGGTGGAGCTGCGCCGTCGCCTGCTGCCGGACAGCGCGGTGCGGCTGCGCGCCGGCTCGATCACCGACCCGGACTGGGTCGACGCGTTCCCCGCCGAGCCCGCGCCGACCCTGGTCGTGGTCGAGGGCGTGCTGATGTACCTGACCGACCGGGAGGTGGCGCGCTTCCTCGCCGACGTCCGGGCCCGGCTCGGGCCCGGCGCCGAACTCGTCGCCGACTTCTTCCACCCGTGGGTCGCCCGCAGCGGGCTGCACCCGATCGTCCGGGCGACCGGCGCCCGCTTCCGCTCCGGCGCGCGCGGTGCCCGCGGCCTGGCCTCGGTGACCCCCGGCTGGACCGCGACGGCCGAGTACCCCGTCATGGAGCGGATCGGCACCCCGCAGCGGATCGCCGCGGCCCTGCTGCGCGTCGTGCTGCGGGGTCACCGCCCCTACGCCGTCGCCGACCTGCGGACCGCCGCGCGGGAGCCCCGCCATGTGTGACGGCTCCCGCCCTGCCGCGTGTCCCGGCGACGATCGGGCCGCCGGATGAACCCCTCCGCGCCGGGCCTGTTGGCACTGAGCAGCTACCTGATGTCCCGCACCGGCCAGGCCGCCCGCCGGCGGCTCGCGAACCAGGCGGAACGGCGGGGGCTCCGGCTCTGGCACGTCATGGTGCTCGGCGCGCTGGAGGACGGGGGCAGTCACTCCAAGGGTCAGTTGGCCGCCCGGCTGGAGATCGGCCCCAGCGACATCATCAAGGTGGTCGACGACCTGCTCGTCGCGGGGTACGTCACCTGCACCCGGTCCTCGGTCGACCGCCGGCGGGTCCAGGTCGACCTCACCGCGCTGGGCAGGACGGCGGCGGCCCGGATCAACGCGGACCTGGCCGCCGCCGACGACGAGGTGCTCGCCCCGCTCTCCGGGGAGGAGCGACGACGGCTGTTCGACATGCTGAACCGCCTGAACGGGCATCTGGGGCAGGCCGGTCCAGGCCCGGCGCCCGGCGCCGCCCGGCCGGTCCGCAAGCCGGGCCGGTGACGGCGCCGGCGCACCGGCCCGGCCCCGCGGCGCCGCCGACTTCGTCGACGTACGCGGGGCGCGCGCCGGCCGCGCCGGGCGGCCGGGGTCATTGACGATCCGCAGTGGTCCAGTCCACATTGAACGCGTACCTGTCCCGGCACCGCTCTCACCCCCACTCGGAGCGACCCCTGATGACCAACTCCCCCTTCCGCACCGCGGTTCCGGCCGCCGCGCTCGGCCTCGCCGCCGCGGTGCTCGCCCTGCTGCCCACCGCGGCCGGCGCCGCCCCCGCCCCCGTGTCCGGCGCGGGCGCCGCCGACGCCCGGGTGGTCGACGTCGCCACCGCCAAGGAGCTCCAGGCGGCGCTGACCGCCGCGGTTCCCGGTCAGACGATCCGGCTCGCCGACGGCACCTACAAGGGCAACTTCAAGGCCGCCGCGCCCGGGACGGCCACCGCCCGGATCACCCTGACCGGTTCGCCGAAGGCCGTGCTGACCACCACCACCGGCGGCGGCTACGGGCTGTACCTGAACGGCGCGGCCTACTGGACGGTGCAGGGCGTCACCGTGACCGGCGCCCAGAAGGGCGTCATGGTGGACGCCGCCGACCACGTCGAGATCGACGGGGTGACGGTCCAGCACATGACGATGGAGGGCGTGCACTTCCGCAACTCCAGCAGCTACGGCGTGCTGCGCAACTCCACCGTGCGCGACACCGGCACCGCCCACGACGGCAAGGGCGAGGGGGTGTACGTGGGGACGGCCAACACGCTCACCGACCACAGCGACCACGTCCGGATCCTGAACAACGTGATCGGCCCCGACATCGGCGGGGAGAACATCGACCTCAAGGAGGGCACCACCGGGGGCCTGGTCTCCGGCAACACCTTCGACGGCAACGGGCTGACCGACGTCAACTACGACGACTCCTGGGTCGACGTGAAGGGCAACGACTACGTCGTGGAGAACAACTCCGGTGTGCGGACGCGCAACGACGGGTTCCAGACCCACTCCCAGGCGCCCGGCTGGGGCTGCGGCACGGTGTTCCGCGGCAACCGCTCCGACCTGACCGGCGCCACCGGCGCGACCCGGTACGCGATCGACGTCACCGCCTACGCCGCGGGCTCCTGCCCGACCACCGTCACCGCCGACAACACCGTGGTCGGCGGGCGCGGCCTCGTCAATCCGGGCATTCCGGTCGGCTGACCGGGCGGGGACTCCGGACGGCGGGCCCGGGCCAGGACCTCGGGGTCGGGGTCGACCCCGACGATTCTCGCCCGCGGTTCGATCCGTCGCAGGAGCAGGGCCGGCGTCCCGGTGCCGCAGTCCACGTCGACGACGACGTCCTCCGGTCGCGGCACGGCGTGCACGGCGGTCGGGGCGCGCCACGGGCGTTCGCGGGTCAGGGCGATCACCGGGTCGTGGAAGCGGGTGGGGGCGAAGCGGCCCGGCACGGGAGTGAAGGCTCGTTCGGTCGTGCGGGCCAGTGTCGGCGGCGCGCGGCCACCGGGTCTTGAACGGATCGCTCGCCCGGATCCGCCCAGCCGCGCGGCCCCGGCGGACGACCGGTCGGGCCCGGCCGGCGGTGCCCGGTACGTGCGCCGACGGGCGGGGCACTGGCATGATCGCCGCATGGCAGAACGCATCATCGGCGCCTGTGACGGCGCCTCGAAGGGCAATCCCGGCCCGGCCGCCTGGGCCTGGGTCATCGCCGGCGACGACGGCCGGCCGGGGCGCTGGCAGGCCGGGCCGCTCGGCCGCGCGACCAACAACGTCGCCGAGCTGACCGCGCTCAAGGAGCTGTTGGGCGCGGTCGAGCCCGACGTACCGCTGGAGGTCCGGATGGACTCCCAGTACGCGATGAAGGCGGTCACCCAGTGGTTGCCCGGCTGGCGCCGGAAGGGCTGGAAGACCGCCGCCGGGACACCCGTGGCCAACAAGGACCTGATCGTGGCGATCGACGCGCTGCTGGCCGGGCGCGACGTCGAGTTCGTCTACGTCCCCGCCCACCAGGTCGACGGCGACCCGCTGAACGCCGTCGCCGACCGGGCGGCCAGCGACGCGGCGGTGGCCCAGGAGCCGGCCGGCGGCACCTCGTTCGACGCGGCGCTGCCCGCCCTCCGGGCCGACGCCGCGGCACCGGCGCGCTCCCGCCCGGCCGGGTCGTCGGCCGCCAAGAAGTCCGCGGCCCGGCCGGCCGGCAAGTCCGCCGGCGGCCGCCTCAAGGCCAAGTTCCCCGGCTCGTGCCGCTGCGGCCGCCCCTACGCCGTGGGCGAGCCGATCGCCAAGAACCCCGACGGCTGGGGACACCCGGACTGCGCCCAGGCGGCCTAGCGGCCCGGTGACCCGGACACCCGCCCGCGTCGGCCGCCGCGCGTCAGTGTGGTCGCCGGCCGGCGGGTGGCTGGTCCACGCCAGGTCCGCCGGTGTGCGGTGTCCGGACGTAGCCCCCGGCCGGCACGGGGAGAGCGTCGACGCAGCCGGTCGAGCAGGCGTTGACCAGCAGGGGCAGCACATCGGCCCCCGAGGTGTGGAGCGAGATCCACACCTGGCGCAGCTCCGCGGCACCGAAGCGCCGGTCGCAGACGCTGCAGGTACGGATCGAGGCCGCGCCCCGCACCCCGGGGTCGAGATCGCCGAGGTCGGCGGCCCCGGTCGTCGCGGCAGGCAACGGCGGAAACGGCGACCCACTCGACACAGGTACAGGCGTCGGACGACGGACGGCGGCCGCCGGGACCGTAGGCGTCGGTCCAACGCCGGAAGGGCACCTGTGGCGTCGATTCCCCGGTCATCGGCGCAGTGTAACGACACCGCCGAAGCGCGGTCGGCGCTGGGGCCGGGCTCCCCGCCGGCCCGCGCGCCAGGGCCCGCCCGGGGCCGCACCGCGCCCCCGGGTGTCACCCCGGGTCCGGCCCCCGCGGGTCCGGCCCCTTGCGGGAGCGCAGCAGCAGCGGCAGCAGCGAGAGCACCACGACCCCGGCCACCAGCAGCCACAGGTAGTGCTCGATCCCGGGGACGGCGGCGCCCAGCCAGTACCCCAGCAGCACCAGGCTCTGCGACCAGAGCACGCCGCCGACGATCTGCCAGACGGTGAAGGTGCGGGTGGGCACGTCCAGCATGCCCGCCAGCGGACTGAGCACCGTGCGGACCAGCGGTACGAAGCGGCCCAGGACGATCGCCTTCCGGTAGCCGTAGCGCCGCAGCAGCGCCTCCCCCCGGGCCGCCGCCGATCGCAGGCGTCCGCTCCGGGTCCGGGCCAGGACCGGCCGGCCCCCGTGCCGCCCGAGCAGGAAGCCCACCTGCGCCCCGGCCACCGCCCCCACCGCGGCGCAGACCATCACCTGCCAGAGCGACAGGTGGGGGCCGGTCCGGGTGCCGGCGGCGCAGAGCACTCCGGCGGGCAGCAGCAGGGTGTCACCGGGGAGGAAGAAGCCCACCACCAGCAGCCCCGACTCGGCGAAGACCACCACCAGCACGGCCAGCGCGCCGAAGGCGGCGAGCAGGGAGTCCCCGCTCGTCGGGTCGACGGCCAGCAGCGCCCCGGTCACGCGGGCCCGACCGCAGCCGTCCGACGGCTCGGGGGCCGTCCTGCGGGAGTACTGGACACGTGGTGAACCGTACTCGCGGCGCCGCTCCACCCGCCACAGCAGCCGGGGCCGGGGCCCGCCCAGGTGCGGGTGAGTTGCCCGCCCGTGCACCGGGCCGACACGCGTGGGACGCCCGGTGGCCACGCGGATCGGGTGGGATCGGCCCGGCTCTCCGTCCCCCAGCGACCCCCTGGACTCCCCATGCGACGCACCCTCACCTCCACCGTGGCGCTGACCGCCTCCGTGCTGCTGTCCGTGGCGGTCGCTGCCCCCGCCCGGGCGCACGACGGCCCGGCGGCGGGCGCGGGCTTCGGCACGCCGGCCGGCGCCACCACGAAGGCGCCCTACCGGCCGTCGCAGAGCGTCCGGAGCCTTCAGCAGGCGCCCGCCGGCTACACGGCGGTCCTCACCCAGACCGTCTCCCGGCACGGGGCCCGCGCGCTCAGTGACAGCGAGGACGGCGACCTCCTGCTGAAGCTCTGGCAGCAGGCCGCCGACGAGGGTGCCCTGACCCGCCTGGGCAGGAGCTTCGGCCCCGATGTCCGCGAGCTGCTCGACGCCAACGCGAAGGTGGGTTACGGAGCCCTGACCGGCCAGGGCCGGCGCGCGCTGCGGGACACGGCGGAGCGGATGGAGCGCCGGTTGCCCGGCCTCTTCGAGCGGATCGCCGCCGGTGCCGACGACCCGGCGGGTCCGGACCGGATCGATGTGGTCAGCTCGGGCCAGCCGCGGGCGGTCGACTCGGGGACGGAGTTCACCAAGGGCCTGGTGGCGGGGGAGCCGTCGCTGGCGAAGGCCGTCGACCCGGCCAGGACCGACACCGACCTGCTCTACTTCCACAAGTCCGCCCTGAACAAGGACTACACCGACTACGTCAAGAAGGACCCGCGGCTGGCCGCCACGCTGGCCGCGATCCGCGACCAGCCGCGCAGCCACGAGGCGGCCCGGCACGTCCTGGAGCGGATCTTCACCAAGCAGTTCGTCGCCCGCCTGGCGGCCGGCGCCTACCCCTTCGCGGGGAACGAGCTGGACGCGGCGCAGACGGTCTTCAGCCTGTACAGCGTGACCGCCGACCTCACGGACGAGGGCGACTGGCACCTCGGCCGCTACATCGGCCCCGACGAGGCGGCCTGGTTCGGCTACCTCGACAACGCCGAGGAGTTCTACACGAAGGGGCCGGGCTTCGAGGGCCGGGACATCACGTACAGGATGGCCGGGGTGCTGCTCGACGACCTGTTCCGCAAGGTCGAGGAGCGACGGGCGGGCACCGGCGGCCTGGCCGCGGAGCTGCGCTTCACGCACGCCGAGGAGATCATCCCGCTCGCCGCACTGATGCGGCTGCCCGGCAGCACGACGCAGGCGGCCGAGGCGTCGCCCTTCTCCTACGCGAACAACGCCTGGCGCGGTGCGACGGTGGCGCCGATGGGCGCCAACATCCAGTGGGACCTGTACCGCAAGGGCGAGAAGTACCTGGTCCGGATGCTCTACAACGAGAAGCAGACCGCGTTCCGGCCGGGTTGTGTGCCGGTCTCCAAGGGCAGCTACTTCTACGACGTCGACGAGCTGGAGCGCTGCTTCGGCCGGGCGTCGTAGCGGCTGCGGGCAGGGTCCCGGGCCCGGCCGGGGCAGGGAGTCGAGCGGGCCCGGGGCAGCGTCGAGCGGGGTGACACTCCGTCGTGCTGTACTACGCGTTCACCGTTCACCCACAGCCCGTCCTCAGGAGCGAACCGTCAGATGAGTGCCACCTGCCCGCAGTGCGCGACGCCGGACCGGTCCGTCCCGGTGTCGCACGCCCTCGGGGACACCGCGCAGCCGCTCGACGAGCCGCTGCGTGCGCTGCTGTCACCGCCGCCCGAGCCGCCGCCGGCCGGCGAGGGCCTCAGCGGGGCCGCGATCGCGCTGTCCGTCCTGGCGGCCGTCTTCTGCCTGCTCGGGGTCCTCTCACTGGTCCGCAACCGTGAGGAGCTCGCCGGCTACGACCCGGCCTACCGGACCGGCTACCTGATGGGTCCGTTCGTCCTGCCCCTGATCCTGCTGGCGATCGCCGCGATCGTGGAGGTGGTGAAGCGGAACCGCCGCCCGCGGGTCTCCGGTGCCGGCTCGCCCGAGGAGGTGGCGCGCCGGAAGCAGCACCTCCTGGTCTGGCAGGCGGGGTGGCTGTGCCGGCGCTGCCGGGTCGCCTACTTCCCCGAGGAGTCGATCCGGCCGGGGTTCCCCGCGTCGCCGGCGATACCGCCGGAGCAGTTCCCGTTCTGGGTGATGACCGCCGCCGAGCGGGCGTTCGGCCCGGACGCCCGGCCCGTGGTGTCCTGACCCGGCCCGTGGTGTCCTGACCCGGTCCGCCGCGACCCGCCGTCCCGGCGGGCGCCGGCCGCCGCCCGGCTCCGGTGCGCCGCCGGCCGGCTCCGGTGCGCTGCCGCCCGTGACACGGCCGGTGGCGGCCCCGTGGCCGGGGGAGGAGGATGGCCACGCCGAGGAGGTGTGGCCGAGTGGCGGACGAACAGGGCATCCCCACGGGCGCGGTGCGCCCGGGGCCCGGTGACCGGACGGCGCTGCGCCCGGAGGAGGTCGCCCGGGAGGGGGCCGCTGCCCGGCCGCCCGCGCTGAGCCTGGCGGACGCCCGGACCGGTCGGAGCACCGGGACCCCGCCCGGGCGGCGGATGGTGCTGAGGGTCGCCGTCGTGCTGTCCCGCGCCGACGGTCGGACCGGGGCGGGGGACTTGCGGGCCGCGCTGGTCGGTGACGTGCTGCAACGGGTCGCAGAGATCGAGGGTCTCCAGGTGGTGCCGGTCCTCGCCCTGCCGGACGGCGCCGCGGCGGAGCCGCCCGCCGTCTTCGGGCGCGCCGCGGCCGCTCTCGGTGTCCATCCGCCGGTGGCCGTCGTCGCCCCCGGTGGCCAGGACGCGGCCCTGGGCGGCCCGCCGGACGTCCGGGTGCTGGCGGCGGGCGCCGATCGGGCGGACGCCGCGGCCGGTGTGTGGCTCGCGGTCGGTCCGGCCGGGCCCGAGCCGGGCGGCGACCTCGCGGGCGGTCTCGACTCCGGCGCCGTCGACGCCGCGGCGGTGCGGCTGGCCCTGCTCGCCCGCCCGTACCGCGAACCGGCCGGGACCGGCCCGCGCGAGTTGGCCGAGGCGGCCGCCACCCTGCGGGACTGGCGCCGGCAGGTCGCCGACTGGGCCTGGACGCCCTCGGCACCCGTCCCGGACGCGATCCGACGGCAGGCCGCGGCCGCGTTCACCGGCGACCTGGACACTCCGGCCGTGCTCGCCCTGCTGCACCGCGTCCGGGCGGATTCCGGCCTGGCGGAGGGCGCGCGCTTCGAGACCTTCGCGGCCCTGGACCGGGTGCTGGGCCTGGAGCTCACGCGCGACGTCGGCCGTCGCTGACCGCTGACCGCTGACCGCTGACCGGGCGGAGCGGCCCGCCGGTCCGCCGTCCTGCCTGTCGTCGGGCCCGTCGTCCGGCCGGCCCGCCGGGGTCAGGCCTCCGGACGGGGGGTGACCAGGGTGCCGTTGATGACGGTGCGCAGGATCCAGGCCAGCCGCTGCTCCGGGGTGCCGGAGAGCAGGTCCGCGCCGAGCGCGGCGATGCGCGGGTGGCGCTCGGGGGTGGTCGCCCGCAGGGCGTCGGCGAGCGCGCCGTGCTCGTCCTCGGCGTGGGCGTCCTGGTCGCGACCGGCCTGCTCGGCGGCGATCGCGGTGGCCGTCTGGAGCAGGACGTCGACGCCCCAGGCGGCCTGGCCGTCGGGCACGCCCCCTTCGTGCAGCAGGGCGAGGACGGCCTCGACCAGGGCGAGGTAGTTCGGCCCCGAGGGGCGGGCCAGCAGGGCCGAGTGCGCCAGGCTGGGGTGCTGGAACAGGACCCGGGTGTAGGAGGCGAGCACGGCGGCGAGCCGTTCGCGCCAATCGCCCGGTCCTTCGCCCGGTCCTTCGCCCGGCCCGAGGTCGACGGCGCCCAGCAGCTCTTCCAGGATCGCCGCGTGCAGCTCGGCGGTGTTGGCCAGGTAGACGTAGAGCGAGGCCGGTCCGGTGTCGAGCTCCTGGGCGAGGCGGCGCATGGTGACGCGCTGGAGGCCTTCGGCCCGCATGACCCGGACGGCGGTGTCGACGATGCCCTCGTAGCTGAGCGCGGGCTTGGCGGGCCGCTCGCGGCGGCTGCGGGGGGCGGGGGAGCGCGAGGTCACGCGGCCCAGGGTAACGACCGCGTTCGCCACGAACAAGTTCGCCCGCACCTCGACAGCTCGAACGAACATGTTCGTCAAAACCTTGTTCGTGGCGAACATGTTCGTTACCGTGGTGGACGAGGGCGACCGCCCCGGCCCGCGTCCGTACGGAGGAGTCCGCCATGACCGACCCCACCCCCCACCACCCCCTCGCGATCGTCGGCGCCGGCCTCGGCGGCCTGACCCTGGCCCGCGTCCTGCGGCTGCACGGCATCGCCGCGACCGTCTTCGACCTGGAGCCCTCGCCGGCGGCCCGCACCCAGGGCGGCATGCTCGACATCCACGGCGACTCGGGGCAGCGGGCCCTGCGCGCGGCCGGACTGCACGACCGGTTCCTGGACCTCGTCCACCCGGGCGGGCAGGCGCTGCGGATCGTCGGCCCGGACGGCGTCGTCCGCCTGACCGAGGAGGACGACGGCAGCGGGGACCGCCCCGAGGTGGACCGCGGCCGCCTGCGCGATCTGCTGCTCGACTCCCTGGCGCCCGGCACGGTCCAGTGGGGGCGGAAGGCGTCCGGCGCCCGCCCGCTCGGTGACGGCCGCCACGAGGTGCGGTTCCAGGACGGCTCGGCCGTCACGACCGACCTGCTGATCGGCGCGGACGGCGCCTGGTCCCGGATCCGTCCGCTGGTCTCCGCCGCGACGCCCGCGTACACCGGCGTCTCCTTCGTCGAGACGGACCTGTGCGAGGCCGACACCCGTCACCCGGCGGCGGCCGCCCTGGTCGGCGGGGGCTTCTTCTTCTCCCTCGGGGAGGGCAGGGGCTTCCTGGCCCACCGGGAGAGCGACGGCGGCCTGCACGTCTACACCGCGCTCAAGGTCGCCGAGGACTGGCTGGACGGCATCGACCTCACCGACCCGGCGGCCGGGAAGGAGGCCGTCCTGGCCGGGTTCGGCGGCTGGCACGAGAGTCTGCGGGCCCTGGTGGCCGAGGCCGACGGCGCGCTGGTGGGCCGTCGCATCCACGCCCTGCCGATCGGCCACCGGTGGGACCGGACCCCGGGCATGACGCTGCTGGGCGATGCCGCCCACCTGATGTCCCCCTTCGCGGGGGAGGGCGCCAACCTCGCGATGCTGGACGGGGCGGAGCTGGGCCTGGCCCTCGCCGCCCATCCGGGTGATGCCGAAGCCGCCCTGCGGGTCTACGAGGAGGCGCTGTTCCCCCGCGGCGCCGCCTCGGCCGCCGAGTCCGCCGCGAGCCTGACGCTGATGTTCGGGGAGCGCGCGCTGGACGGCCTGCTGGACCTCTTCGGTGCCGCCGGGTGAACGCGGGCCCGCGCCTCGACCCCCCGTCGAGCGCCGTCCTGTCGGCGGGCGACGACCTGCTCCGGCAGGCCGCGCGCGGCGTGCCGACCCCCCGCGACCACCGGCCGGGACGTCGGACGTACGGGCCTCAGGCGGTGCTCCAGCCGTGTTCGAGGAGGTCGAAGGCGGCGTCGACGGCCCGGGCCGGATCGTCGGAGTCGCGGGCGAGGGCCGAGGCTTCGAGGGCGAACCGGGCCAGGGCGGCGCAGCGCGGGTCGTCGGCCGCGGCGCCGGTCGCCCCGGCGACGGCGCGGGTGAGCGCGTCCTGGTGACGGGTCCACATCCGGTGGGCGTACTCGTTCAGCGCGGGGGTGTGCCGGACGAGGTCGGTGAAGGCGTGGAACCGGGGGTCGGTGTCCGGGGCGCGGAGGTGGGCGCGCATGACGTACTCGCGCAGTGCGCCGGGGATCGAGCGGTCCGGCCCCCGGTCGACCACGGCCGCGACGAGGCCGGCCTCCCGGTCGCCGTCCTGGTCGAAGACCAGCGCCTCCTTGCTGGGGAAGTGCTTGAGCAGGGTCGTGGTCGACACGTCCGCGGCTTCGGCGACGTCCCGGATGGTCACCCGGTCGTAGCCGTGTTCGAGGAAGAGGTCGAGGGCGGCGTCCGCCAGGGCCTGGCGGGTGGCGGCCTTCTTGCGTTCGCGGCGTCCGACGGTGGCGTCCATAGCGGCATCGTACCGGAAGGTGTGCGGGGCAAAAAGTTGTGTCGTTGCACTTTTTGGGTCAGTGTGTTTTTGTGGCGGTGCGGCCGGCGCACCGAGGCCCGCGCCGGCCCCGTACCCACCTCGCCCCGAGCCCCTCGTAGGAAGGCCCTGCCATGTCCACCACCAGCCCGCCCCGCATCGGGATCGTCGGCGCCGGCCCCGGCGGTCTGATCTGCGCCCGCGTCCTCCAGCGCCACGGCGTTCCCGTCACCGTCTACGACCTGGACTCCTCCCGTACGGCCCGCGACCAGGGCGGCACGCTCGACATGCACCCGGACTCCGGCCGGCGCGCGCTGGCCGAGGCCGGTCTGCTGGACGGCTTCCTCGCCCTGGCCCGCCCCGAGGGCGGGCAGATGCGCCTGCTCGGCCGCACGGGCGAGGTCCTCGTCGACGCCGCCGCTCCGCGGAACGCGGACGAGGGCAACCCCGAGATCGACCGCGGCCTGCTGCGCGGCCTCCTGCTGGACTCCCTCGCCCCGGGCACCGTGCGCTGGGGGCACCGGCTGGAGCGGGCCGAACCGCTCGGCGGCGGCGCGCACCGCCTGCGCTTCGGCAACGGCGCCACCGCCACGACGGACCTCCTCGTCGGGGCCGACGGCGCCTGGTCCAAGGTCCGCGAGCTCCTGTCGGCGGCCCGGCCCGGCTACACCGGCGTCACCTTCGTCGAGACCGGCTTCGACGACGCCGACACCCGCCACCCCCGGCTCGCCGCCCTCACCGGCGACGGCACGATGATGGCCCTCGACGACAACCGGGGCCTGATCGCCCAGCGCAACGGCGGCGGTCACCTCCGCGTCTACGCGGGTCTGCGGACCGACGAGGAGTGGTACCGGCGGGCCGGCGTCGATCTGACCGACGCCGCTGCCGTACGGGCCGCCCTCCTCGGCGAGTTCGCCGGCTGGAGCGGTGAGCTGCTCGGGCTGGTGGCCGACACCGACACCGGCTACGTCAACCGGCCGCTGTACGCCCTGCCCGTTCCGCACACCTGGCCCCGCACCCCGGGCGTCACCCTGCTCGGCGACGCCGCCCACCTGATGTCCCCGTTCTCCGGGATGGGCGCCAATCTCGCCATGCTCGACGGCGCCGACCTCGCCCGTGCGGTTCTGGACGGCCCCACCCTCGACGCCGCCGTCACCGCCTACGAGAAGGTGCTGCTGCCCCGTTCCGCCGCGGCCGCCGAGGGAGCGGCCGAGGGCCTCGCCGGTGCCTTCGCCCCCGACAGCGCCGAGCAGACCCTCGCCCACTTCGCCGGGCGCCACTGAGGGCCGGGCAGCACTGACGGCCGGGCGCCACTGAGGGCCGCGCGCCGGCCGCCCGGTGGGCACCCGGTCGGCCCGCGAGCGCGGCGCCGGGGCCGGATCCGCCGCCCGAAGACGATCACCCGAAGACGATCACCCGAAGGCGGTCACGAGGCCCGTACGCCTGGCCGCCCCGGGGCGCGGAAGGGGCTCCGACCGGGCGGAACGGGCACCACCGGTGCGAGCGGGTCCCTCGGACGTGACATCGTGTGGGTGAAGCCGCCGAGCGGCAGCACCCTTTCCAGGAGGTCCTGTATGAGCAGCGAATCAACGTCGTCCGAGAACCCCGAGAACCAGGAGAACGCCGTGAGCCCGGAGGCGGCCCAGACCGCCGCGGCGCCGGCCGCGCAGGACGACGTCAAGGCCCGGTTCCTTGAGGCACTGGAGCGCAAGCACGGCACCAAGGGCGGCGGCGCGGCCGGTGGGCCGAACGGTGACTCGAAGATCCACGGCGCCCACGGCGCGGTCGGCGGCAAGCGCAACTTCCGTCGCAAGAGCGGTGGCTGAGCACTCCGCGGGTTGAGCGGAGCCGCCGGGCCCGGTGCGGACCGGGTCGCGGGGCACGTGCCCGGCGGGCGCCTCGGGGGTGCGCCACGCCGTGCGGGTGCGGCCGCCCGGCAGGCCCGCTGTTTCCGCCGTCCGGTCCCTCGCGGGCCGGGCGGCGGAGGTGTCTCGGGGCGTAGGTGTCTCAGGCGTCGCTGTCGAGCCGGTCGCCGGCGGCCCGGCGGGCGGCGAACGGGCGGCCGGGGGCGAAGGCCAGGGCGGCGAAGCGTTCGCCGACGCGGCGGTGCGCGGCGGTGTCCGGGTGGAGCCCGTCGGGCAGCGGCAGCTCGGCGAAGTCGGCCTCGCCGTAGAGCGCGCGGCCGTCGAGGTGGTGCAGGTTCCGGTCCTGCGCGGCCCGCTGCCGGACGATGCGGTCGAGCTCCGCCCGGACGACCCGCAGGGTCAGCTTCCCGCTCGCGCGGTCCGCCGGATCGCCCGTGGCGCGGAACCGCAGCTGACCGGTGCTCAGGGCGGTGAGGTCCGGTGCGCTGGGGCCGGGGGTGTCCTCGTGGATCGGGCACAGGAGGGACGAGACGACGAGCAGCGGCGTGTCGGGGTGTCCCTCCCGGACGGTGTCGAGGAAGCCGTGCACGGCGGGGGTGAAGGCGCGCAGGCGCATCAGGTCGGTGTTGACGAGGTTGATGCCGATCTTGACGCTGATCAGGTCGGCGGGTGTGTCGCGCATGACCCGGGCGGTGAACGGGTCGAGCAGGGCACTGCCGGCCAGGCCCAGATTGATCAGCTCCACGCCGCCGAGCGCGGCCGCGAGCGCCGGCCAGGTGGTGGTGGGGCTCGCGGTGTCGGACCCCTGGCTGATCGAACTCCCGTGGTGCAGCCAGGTCCTGCGGCCCCGGTCCGGTATCGGCTCGACCGGGGCGTCGGTGCGCAGCGCCACCAGCTCGGTGGTCTCGTTGTGCGGCAGCCAGATCTCGATGTCCTTGAGGCCCTCGGGCAGTGCGGGGAAGCGGGCGGTGCCTACCGGTCCGGGCCGGTTCTGGGCGGCTCCGGTGGACAGGTCGACGGTCAGGGTGTTGCCGCCGGCCACCCGGGCCTGTCCGGCCGGGCGGCCGTCGACGAGCAGCTCGTACACGCCGTCCGGGCGGGGCGGGGCGCCCGGGTAGACCCGTTTGGTGGGCCGGGCGTCCAGTTCGACCGCGGTGGCCCGGGTGCGGAAGGCCAGCCGTACGCCCGAGGGCTGGGACTCGGCCATGGCCAGCTGTCCGTCGGTGTTCCGGGCGCGGACCCAGGCGGGGAGCCGGTGCGGCAGCAGGCCGTGCTCGGTCGGTTCCAGGTCCAGGGCGCCGCGCAGCAGTTCGGCGGTGACGGGCGTGGTGATCCGGGGGTGCGGGGCGGTGTGCATGGGCGTCAACCTTGTGTTCCGTGAGGTGGCGGAGGGGGTGGACCCGGCCACGGGCCGGACTCCTCCCCGGCTCCCGGCCGGGGAAGGAGTCCGGGGCGTCAGGGGGCGGGCCAGTTCCGCAGCAGGGCGTCGAGGGCGTCGAGGACACGTGACCAGGACTCCTGGGAGTCGGGGGCGCTGTGGCTGAAGCCCCCGGCCAGCTCCAGGTCGACGTAGCCGTGGAAGACGCTCCCCAGCAGCCGGACGGCATGGGTCTGGTCCGGTTCGCTGAGGTCGTAGCCGCGCAGGATCGCCCGGGTCATCTCGGCGTGGCGGCCGCCGGCACTGGCGGCCGCCGCCTCCGGGGTGAGTCGCAGCTTGGTCGCGGCGTAGCGGCCGGGGTGCTGCCGCGCGTAGTCGCGGTAGACGTCGGCCAGAGCGACCAGGGCGTCCTTGCCGGCCCGTCCGGCCAAGGCCTCGGAGCCCCGGTCGGCCAGCTCCTCCAGGGCGAGCAGGGCGATCCTGGTCCTGAGGTCCTGGGAGCTCTTCACGTGCGAGTACAGGCTCGCGACCTTGACGTCGAACCGCCTGGCGAGTGCCGAGACGGTCACCTGCTCGAAGCCGGCCTCGTCGGCCAGCTCCGCGCCGGCCCGCGTCAGGCGCTCGGGGGTCAGCCCCACGCGTCCCATGCTCATCCCTTCGTTCGGCAGAGTCGATTATGCGTTTGCCTAAAGCCTTTAGGCAAACGGGCATGCGGTGAAGGGAGCGTTGGGAGTGGGCCCCTCGGGGGAGTGGGCCCCTCGGGGAGTGGGGACGACGGCGTCGAGACCGGACCGGGCGGAAGTCGGACGGCGGGCGCCCGCGCTCAGTCGACCTGGAGCCGCCAGCCGGAGAACGAGCTGTCCGCCACCCGGATCAGACAGCCGGGGGAGAGCCGGGTGTGGAGGGCCGCGGGCCTGCCACCGTCCTGCGGGAAGGCCGACGTGGAACCGAGCCGGCGGAGATCCTCGGTCAGGGAGTCGGCGGTCACCGATCCCGGGTCGTTGCCCGACGCCAGGTTCACCAGGGCGAGGCGTCCGGTCCGGCCGCTCCGGCCGGTCCACCGCAGTATCTCGGGGCCGCGCCCGGTCGCGGCGTCACCGAAGGCGCGGGCCCCGGCGACCGGCTCCACCCGCGCCTCCCACCGGCCACCGCTGCGGACGTCGATCAGCTCCGCCCCCTGGCCGGCCCCGATCAGGTCACTCCCGGTCCGGTCGGCGTAGGGCGAGTGGCACAGCCTCACCCCGTGCGCCCCGCCCCAACTGCCGACCAGGAGATGGTCGTTGTCGCGTGGCAGGGTGAACGACAGGAGGGCGGGCGGCCCGTCGTAGCGCAGGACGTCATGGCCCTCGCCCTCCGTCCGGTCCACCAGTCGCGGCAGGTGGTCGAGGTCGAGCAGCCGTGCCCACCACGGACCCTCCGCGCCGGCCCGGACCCGCAGGGCCGGCAGGTTCGCGGTGTCGTCGGTGTGCCACAGCAGCACGCGCTGCGGGGACAACGCGGTGATCAGACGGAAGTCCGTCCGGCGGTCGCCCCGCGGCCCTTCGATCAGCACGGCGACGGGCCTGCGCTCGACGAGTTCGTCGAAGCCGAACTCCAGCACCGCCGCCCGACCCCGCTCCGGCCGGGCGAACACCGCCGAGTCCTCCCCCCGGCCCGCGTACGCCCCGTCCGGTACCCGGAAGGCGTCGAGCCGCTCGTCGGCGGGCGGACCGGGTACGGCGTCGCGCGGCGGACCGTCGACGGTCTCCCGCAGCCGCAGCGTCCACTCGCCCCGGTGCCGGACCGACAGCTCGGCGAAGGCCGGCCTCCAGTGCGGCGGGACCAGCAGGCCGCCGCCCGCGCCGTCGAAGACCACCTCCAGCGGCGTACCGGCCGAGGGCCGGGAGAGCCGCAGCGTCAACGGCCGCCCGGATCTGCCCTCCACCGTCAGCAGCAGGGTCCGAACCCCGGCGGGGAAGGACGGCGCGACCGTCCCGCTGCCCTGCCCCCGACCCACCCACAGCTCCGTCACAGCGGCCCCCCAGAACGCGATCGACGGGACCACTGTGCCGGAGTCGCGGCCCGGGGGACACCCCGGCGGCTCCGGCTCCGGCTCCGGCACCGGCTCCGGCACCGGGCCGGCCGGAGCGTCCCGGGGCTCAGCGGTACCAGGCCTCCACCACGGGCCGTACCTCGTCGAGCAGCGCGGGGCCGACCTGCGGTACGGGGAGGCGGCCGCTGCCCGGCCGGATGTCCAGGAGCTGCTCGCCGGAGAGCGCGAACACCACCCGGCGCAGCCCGGCCTGCTGGACGGCGGCCTCGCACATCCCGCACGGCTGGCAGCTGGTGTACATCGTGGTGTCCGCCGCCGCGGTCGCGGTGAGCTCCCTGGCGGCCCACCGCGCCAGCTTCAGCTCGGGGTGCGCGGTGATGTCCCGGTCGGTGAGGGTGGTGTTGCGCTCCTCGGCCAGGACCGTGCCGTCCGGCCCCGCCAGCAGGGATCCGAACGGCGGGTTGCCGCTCGCGCGCGCCTCGGCGGCGAGGGCGATGGCCCGTCGCAGGAGGGTGTGGTCGTCGGGTGCGGTCATGACTGTTCCGTTCCGTCGTGAGTGGGGAGGTCGTGAGTCGGGAGGTCGTGAGGGGGCCGGTGGTGAGGGGAGAGGAGGTGTGCGGCGACCGTGGCGAGGGCCTGCCAGCCCTGGTGCGGGTCGAGGGTCGTGCGCGGGTCGCCGTGGTAGGGGTCCAGGACGACGGTTTCGGCGCCCAACCGCCGTAGCTCGTCCAGGTCTTCCAGGACCTGGTCGATCGTGCCCTCGCCGGCGAGCCGCTGCGCTCCGTCGACCGGCGCCGCGGTGAGGCGCAGGGCGATCCGGGGGGCCAGCGCGGGCGCCGGGAGCCGCTGTTCGTCCGCCGCGTCCTTCAGCCGGCCGGCGGCCTCGCGCAGCCACGGCATGGTGCACCGCAGCGGATGCCAGGCCTGCCCGAGCCGTACGGCCCGGCGGATCCCGGCATCGCTGTTGCCGCCGACCCAGAGCGGGATCGGGCGGTGCCCGTAGGAGGCGGTGTCCGCCCAGGCGGCCCGGATGTCCCGCAGATGACTGTCGGTCAGGCGGCCGCGCCGCTCGAACGGGATCCCGAGGGCGGCGAACTCCTGCCGCGCCCAGCCCACCCCCACACCGAGCACCAGCCGGCCGTCGCTCAGTTCGTTCAGGTTGGCCGCCATCCGGGCGGTGACCAGGGGGTGCCGGTAGGGGGTGATGAGTACCGTGGTGCCGAGCCGGATCCGGGTGGTCAGGCCGGCCAGCCAGGAGAGCGTGGTGAAGGGCTCGTAGAACGGCGCGGGATAGCGTTCGGCGACGTCGGGGGTGATGGCGATGTGGTCCGAGAGCATCAGCAGGTCGAAGCCCAGACCCTCCACGGTGCGGGCCCAGTTCCGCAGGACTCCCGGGTCGGTGCCGGGGCCGAAGTTGGGGACGTTGACTCCGATCTTCATACCGTCGAGCCTAGTCAGGGCGTACGGACCGTCAGAAGGGATTCCTGCCTGTTCGGAGGCCGTTCGCCCGTGGATTCGCCGGTAATCTGATCGAATGACCGAGACTCTTGACGCGACCGACTGGGCGATCCTGGCCGAACTCCAACGCGACGGCCGCATCGCGTTCACGGAGCTGGCCCGGCGGGTGAACCTGAGCGCGTCGGCGACGACGGAGCGGGTGCGGCGGCTGGAGGCGGCCGAGGTGATCACGGGGTACCGGGCGGAGGTGGACCTGGAGCGGACCGGGTACCCGGTGCTGGCGGTGGTCCGGCTGAAGTACCCGGGGAGCAGGCACGAGCCGCTGCGCCGGCTGCTCGCGGAGCGCCCGGAGATCCTGGAGTGCGTGCGCACCACCGGGGACGACTGCTACGTGCTGAGGGTGGCGACCACGTCGATGGCCCACCTGGAGGAGATCGTGGACGCGCTGGCCCAGTTCGGGAGCACGACCACCAGCCCCGTGCTCAGCCGGACGCTTCCGCTGCGGGGGCCGTGCGCGCCGAGGGAGCGTGCCCGGTCGCTCTGAGCGGGCGTACGGCTGCGCCGTCCGGGTGGCCGTCGTGCGGAGGTGTGGCGCGCCGGGCCGCCACCGGACGGTCAGGGGCGGTCGGCCGTCTAGCGTGGGGCCACGTGACCGGCAACGACGCGGTCCTGGCACTGGTGGTCGCCACCGCGCTGGGGTTCGACTTCACGAATGGATTCCATGACACCGGCAACGCCATGGCGACCTCCATCGTCACCGAGGCCCTCCGCCCGCGCGTCGCGGTCGCCCTCTCGGCGGTCCTGAACCTGATCGGGGCGTTCCTGTCGACAGCCGTCGCGGCGACCATCGCCAGCGGCTTGGTCGACAGCGCCGACGTGACCCTGGTGGTGGTCTTCGCGGGTCTGGCCGGCAGCATCCTGTGGAACCTGACCACCTGGTACCTCGGCATCCCGTCCAGTTCCTCGCACGCGTTGATCGGCGGTGTGGTCGGAGCCACCATGGCGGCGGCCGGCACCTCCGCCGTCAAGTGGCAGGGCCTGGTCTCCAAGGTGATCGTGCCCGCCACGCTGTCGCCGTTCATCGCCGGTACGGTCGCCGCGGTCGGCACCTACCTCGTCTACCGCTTCACCCGCGAGGTGCCCGACCGCCCGCGCGACCACGGCTTCCGGATCGGTCAGATCGGCTCGGCCTCGATGGTCTCGCTCGCCCACGGCACCAACGACGCGCAGAAGACCATGGGCGTCATCACGCTGGCCCTGATCGCCAACGGCACCCTGCAGTCCGGGGCCGAGGCGCCGACCTGGGTGATCACCTCCTGTGCGGTGGCGATCGCCCTGGGCACCTACCTCGGCGGCTGGCGGGTGATCCGGACGCTGGGCAAGGGGCTGTTGGAGATCGAGTCGCCGCAGGGCATGGCCAGCGAATCGGCCTCGGCGGCGGTGATCCTGTCCTCCACCGACTTCGGTTACTCGCTCTCCACCACCCATGTGGCCACCGGATCGATCCTGGGGGCCGGAGTGGGCAAGAAGGGCGCCGTGGTGCGCTGGCACATCGCCCGCCGGATGGCGGTGGCCTGGCTGTTCACCCTGCCGGCCTCGGCGCTGGTCGGTGCGGCGGCCTACTGGGCCGCGAACGGGATCGGTGGGACCGCCGGGGTCGTGGTGATCTTCATCGTGCTGATCCTGGCCTCGGTCGCCTTCTTCGCCGCCTCCCGGCGCCCGCACGTGGCCGTGACACCGGAGAACGTCAACGCCGCCTGGACCGGTTCGGTGGTCCCGGCGCCGGACGCCAACGAGGCGGCCTCGTGAACTCCTGGATCAACCTGGACGCGCTGTGGCGGATCGTCGTGGTGGGTCTGCTCGCCGGGGCCGGTCTGCCGGCCCTGTTCGCCCTCGGCCTGCGCGCTCTCAACCCGCCGGCCCGGACGGCCGGGGCCCGGGCCGCCGGGGGACCGACCGCCGGGCCGGCCGGCTACGCGGTGGCGGGTCTCTGCTTCGCGGTGGTCCTCGCCGCGATCGGCTGGGGCATCTCCGTCATCGTCAACCACAGCTGAACGGCCCGGTCGGCCCGCGCCGCGCCGCCTGAACCGCGTCGTCGCCGCGGGGCGGTGTCGTCGGACCCCCGCAGCGGCCGCCGGACCCGCCGACCAGGGGCTCCGTTCAAGTGATTGACAGGGTTCCGTCATGGGAGTTCACTTCGTGAAGAAAGGTCCCGGCCGGGCGCTCCCACGACCCTCCCAGACCAAGGCGGCTGCGTATGCCCTCGTCCACCCAACGACGCTCACTGGCAACCACGTTCGGCGTGCTGCTGGCCATGGTGGCGGCCATCGGCTGGGGTCCGACCCCGGTCTCGGCGGCTCCGATGACCGTTCAAGCAGTGAACTTCGAGGACAACTTCGACGGTCCCGCCGGTTCGGCGGTCGATGCCGGCCGGTGGCAGACCGAGACCGGGGACAACGTCAACAACCACGAGCGCCAGTACTACACCGCCGGAAACGCGAACGCCGCGCTGGACGGCCAGGGCCACCTGGTGATCACGGCGCGGCGCGAGAACCCGGCCAACTACCAGTGCTGGTACGGCACCTGTCAGTACACCTCGGCCCGGCTGAACACCGCGGGCCGGTTCGCCCAGGCCTACGGCCACGTCGAGACCCGGATGAAGGTCCCGCGCGGCCAGGGCATGTGGCCGGCGTTCTGGATGCTGGGCAACGACATCGGCCAGGTCGGCTGGCCGAACAGCGGCGAGATCGACGTCATGGAGAACGTCGGCTTCGAGCCCGGGACGGTGCACGGGACCATCCACGGCCCCGGCTACTCGGGCAGCGGCGGCATCGGCGCCCAACGCTGGTCCTACAACGCGGTCACCCATGACCTGGTCAACGTGCCGGCCGACAAGTGCCTGGACGTCGCCGGGGGCAATCCGGCCGATGCCACGGCCACCCAGATCTGGACGTGCACCGGGGCCGGCAACCAGAAGTGGACGCTGAACCCCTGAGCACGCCGCCGTGGGGGCGCGCCCCCCCCCCCCCCCCCGCCGCGGGGCGCGCCGGGGGACGGCCCGGGCCGGGGCGGGCCCGGCCGACCCCCGGGCCCACGAGACAAAGGTGGGGGGGACGATATTAAAAAATA
>NZ_JBHYYB010000025.1:71227-82283 GCF_042752535.1 Kitasatospora sp. NPDC059327
TGTTTTTTTACTATCCGACGGGCACGCCGCACCCCACGCCCGCCCCGCGGGGCGCGCCGTCCCCCCGCCCCGCCCGGCGCCCCATCGGCGGGTTCCCGACGGGGCGGGGTCAGCGCAGGTCGAACCGGTCGAGCTCGGACACCTTGGTCCAGGCCGCGACGAAGTCCGCCACGAACTTCTCCTTGGCGTCGTCGCTCGCGTAGACCTCGGCGAGCGCGCGCAGCTCCGAGTTGGAGCCGAACACCAGGTCGGCCCGGGTGCCGGTCCAGCGGACCGCACCGGTCGTGGCGTCCCGGCCCTCGAAGGTGTTCGCGTCCTCCGAGGTCGCCTTCCACGTCGTGCCCAGGTCGAGCAGGTTGACGAAGAAGTCGTTGGTCAGCCGCCCGGGGGTGGCGGTCAGGACGCCCAGCGAGGACTGCTGGTGGTTGGCGCCCAGCACGCGCAGACCGCCGACCAGGACGGTCAGCTCCGGGGCGCTGAGGTTCAGCAGGTTGGCCCGGTCCAGCAGCAGGTACTCGGCCGGCAGCCGGACGCCCTTGCCGAGGTAGTTGCGGAACCCGTCGGCGGTCGGCTCCAGCGCCGCGAAGGACTCGACGTCGGTCTCGTCCTGGGAGGCGTCGACCCGGCCCGGGGTGAACGGCACCTCGACCGGGGAGCCGGCGTCGGCGGCGGCCTTCTCGACACCCGCCGCGCCCGCGAGGACGATCAGGTCCGCGATCGAGATCGCCCTGCCGTCGGTCCGCCCGGCGTTGAACGACTCCCGCACCCCCTCCAGGGTGCGCAGCACCGTCGCCAGCTCGTCGGGCTCGTTGACCTCCCAGCCGCTCTGCGGCTGCAGCCGGACGCGGCCGCCGTTGGCGCCGCCGCGCATGTCACTGCCGCGGAAGGAGGAGGCCGAGGCCCAGGCGGTGGAGACCAGCTGGGAGACGGACAGGCCGGAGGCCAGCACCTGCTGCTTGAGGGCGGCGATGTCCGCGGCGTCGACCGTGGCGCCCGTGGCGGCGGGCAGCGGGTCCTGCCACAGCAGGGTCTCGGCCGGGACCTCGGGGCCGAGGTAGCGCACGACCGGGCCCATGTCGCGGTGGGTGAGCTTGTACCAGGCCCGGGCGAAGGCGTCCGCGAACGCCGCCTGGTCGGCCAGGAAGCGCCGGGAGATCTCCTCGTAGACCGGGTCGAACCGCAGCGAGAGGTCCGTGGTCAGCATGGTGGGGGCGTGCGTCTTCGAGTCGTCGTGCGCGTCCGGGACGGTGCCCGCGCCGGCGCCGTCCTTGGGCCGCCACTGGTTGGCGCCGGCCGGGCTCTTGAAGAGCTCCCACTCGTAGCCGAAGAGGATCTCGAAGAAGGTGTTGTCCCAGGTGATCGGGGTGTTGGTCCAGATGCCCTCAAGACCGCTGGTGATCGTGTCGTCACCCTTGCCGGTGCCGTAGGTGCTGCTCCAGCCCAGACCCTGCTGCTCCAGCGGGGCGGCCTCGGGGTCGGGGCCGACGTTGTCGGCCGGGCCCGCGCCGTGGGTCTTGCCGAAGGTGTGGCCGCCCGCGATCAGGGCGACGGTCTCCTCGTCGTTCATCGCCATCCGGCGGAAGGTCTCGCGGATGTCGCGGGCCGCCGCGATCGGGTCCGGATTGCCGTTGGGGCCTTCGGGGTTGACGTAGATCAGGCCCATCTGGACCGCGCCCAGCGGGTTCTCCAGGTCGCGGTCGCCGGTGTAGCGCTCGTCGTCGAGCCAGGTCGTCTCGGGACCCCAGTAGACGTCCTCCTCCGGCTCCCAGACGTCCTCGCGGCCGCCGCCGAAGCCGAAGGTCTCGAAGCCCATGGTCTCCAGCGCGACGTTGCCGGCCAGGATCATCAGGTCGGCCCAGGACAGGCTCTGGCCGTACTTCTTCTTCACCGGCCACAGCAGGCGGCGGGCCTTGTCGAGGTTGGCGTTGTCCGGCCAGCTGTTGAGCGGGGCGAAGCGCTGCTGGCCGGCACCGGCGCCGCCGCGGCCGTCGCTGATCCGGTAGGTGCCCGCGCTGTGCCAGGCCATCCGGATGATGAAGGGGCCGTAGTGGCCGAAGTCGGCCGGCCACCAGTCCTGCGAGGTGGTCAGCGTCTCGGCGAGGTCGCGCTTGACGGCCGCGAGGTCCAGCGTGTTGAACGCCGCGGCGTAGTCGAAGTCCGCGCCGAGCGGGTTGGCCACGGCCGGGTTCTTGGCAAGGATCTTCAGGTTGAGCCGGTCCGGCCACCACTGGCGGTTGCCGCCGCCCTGGGTCGGGTGCGGGGCGCGTCCGTGCGCGACCGGGCACCCTCCTCCCCCCTCCGCCTTCGCGTCGGTGACGATCGCGTCATGGTTCTCAGACATGGGAATCCTTCCGGGCCGGGCGGATCACTGTGTTCAGGAACGATCGAGGGGTGAAGCACCTGAGGGGGTCGTTCAATGAGGAGGAGTAGCTCACCCGACGCGGAGGTGCTCACCGCCGTTCCGGAGCCTCACTGCCCCCTAGGCTATCGCCGGAACCGATCCTACGATGGACGGATTCCAAGTCAAGAACCACACCGAGTCGGTATCCCGTCGGAGTTCGGAAGGCCGCTGCTAGAATCCGGGGTTCCCCCATGAGCCTGAATAGGTGAACCGATATGAGTGACCTGTTGGTACGGCTGAGAGGGCGCGGCTGGCGGCTGACCGCCCAACGGCGTGTCGTCGCGGAGGTCCTCGACGGCGACCACGTCCACCTCACGGCCGACGAGGTGCACGCCCGCGCGGTCGAACGGCTGCCGGAGATCTCCCGGGCGACCGTCTACAACACCCTGGGCGAGCTGGTCGGCCTCGGCGAGGTCATGGAGGTCGCCACCGACGGCCGGGCCCGGCGCTACGACCCCAACGCGCACCGCCCGCACCAGCACCTGGTCTGCTCCGCCTGCGGCACCATCCGCGACGTCCACCCGGCGGGGGACCCGCTGGGCGATCTCCCGGCGGAGCAGCGCTTCGGCTTCGCCGTCGCCACCGTCGAGGTCACCTACCGGGGGATCTGCCCGGACTGCGGCTGAACTCCCGCGGGCTGTCGCCGGCCGGTCCCGGCGCCCTGGTCCCGGCGTGATCCCCCGGAGTCGGGACAGGGGGGTGCACAGGCGTTTACTCTGAGAGGGGTGAACATCTGTGCACCCTCCTGTGGATCAGCGTCTGGAGCGGTATGACCCCGGTGACGGCCGAACCCGGCCCGCCCTCCCCAGCCCCTTCGCCGTCCGAGCGGGCGCCCCGGGCCCACCTGATCGTGCCGGTCCTCGCCTTCTGCGGGGTCGTCGTCGCGGTCATGCAGACCCTGGTGGTGCCGCTGCTCCCGCACGTGCCCGCCCTGACCGGCAGCTCGCCGGGCGCGGCCGGCTGGCTGGTCACCGTCACCCTGCTGACCGGCGCGGTCTTCACCCCCGTGCTCGGCCGGGTCGGTGACATGTACGGCAAACGGCGCGTGCTGCTCGCCTCGCTGGGCGTGCTCACCGCCGGGTCCGTGCTGTGCGCCGTGAGCTCGCAGATCGGCGTGCTGATCGCCGGCCGGGCCCTGCAGGGCGCGGCCCTCGCCGTCATCCCGCTCGGCATCAGCATCATCCGCGACGAGCTGCCGGCCGAGCGCGTGCTGCCGTCCATCGCCCTGATGAGCTCCACCCTCGGCATCGGCGCCGCCGTGGGCCTGCCGGTGGCGGCGCTGGTGGTCGAGAACTTCGACTGGCACACCATGTTCTGGGCCTCCGCGGCGCTCGGCCTGCTGGACATCGCCCTGGTGCTCCGGATCGTGCCGGAGTCGCCGCTGCGCTCCCGGGGCCGCTTCGACCTGGTCGGGACGCTCGGCCTCGGCACCGTCCTGGTCGGACTGCTGCTCGCGATCACCCAGGGCGCCGGCTGGGGCTGGACCTCGCCGCGCACGCTCGGCCTGCTCGGCGGGTCCCTGGTGCTCGGCCTGCTCTGGGGCCGGTACGAGCTGCGCGCTCCCTCCCCGATGGTCGACCTGCGGGTCTCGGCCCGGCCCGCGGTGCTGCTGACCAACGTCGCCGCGATGCTCATCGGCTTCGCCTTCTACGCGAACTCCCTGGTCACCGCGCAGATGGTGCAGGAGCCCAAGGAGACCGGTTACGGCCTCGGTGCCTCGATCGTGGTGGGCGGGCTCTGCCTGTTGCCGGGCGGCCTGGCGATGGTGGCGCTGTCCCCGCTCTCCGCCAGGATCTCCGCGACGTACGGGCCGCGGACGACGCTCGCCGTCGCGGCGGCCGTCATGGTGGTCGGCTACCTGGTGCGCTTCTTCACCAGCCACAGCCTCTGGCTGATCGTGGCCGGCGCCACCGTCGTCGCCTCGGGCACCGCCATCGCGTACTCGGCGCTGCCCGCCCTGGTGATGCGGGCCGTGCCGGTCGGCGAGACCGGCGCGGCGAACGGGCTGAACACGCTGATGCGCTCGGTCGGGCAGGCCTGCTGCAGCGCGGTGGTCACCGCCGTGCTCGCCCACGTCACCTTCACCGCCGCCGGGCACACCGCCCCCACCCTGCACGCCTATCTGCTGATCTTCCTGATCGCGGCGGCGACGGCCGCCGCCGCGCTGGTCGCGACGCTCTTCCTGCCCTCCGGCAGGCCGGCGCCCGCCGGGCCGGCCGCACCCGGTACGGTCGGGGTGACGACCCCCGCGGCCCCGGCCCAGGAGAGCGCATGACCGTCGCCGACGAGACCGGCGCGGCCGAGCCGCCCGCCGTGCCGCACCCCGGACCGGCCGCCGGACCGCCCGAGCGGCGGCCGGGCGAGGCCGATCCCGCCGCCGAGCAGGGCACCGGACGCGACGCCATCCTGCGCGCCGCCCGCCGGGCCTTCGCCCTGCGCCCCTACGCCGACGTCACCATGCGGGGGATAGCGGCCGACGCGGGCGTGAGCCCTTCGCTGATCGTCAAGCGGTTCGGCAGCAAGGAGCACCTGTTCAACACCGTCGCCGACTTCGGGCCCGCGGCGGACGAACTGTTCGCCGCCGAGCCGGCCGGGCTGGGCCGCCACCTGGTGCTGACCACGGTCCGGATGCGCCGGGAGCAGCGCGGCGACCCGCTGCTGCGCGTGGTCTTCTCGCTCGGCAACGAGGACGAACGGACCCTGCTGCGCGAGCGGTTCCGGCACCAGGTGACGGAGCGCCTCGCCGCCTCGCTGCCGGGGCCCGACGCGGAGCTGCGGGCCGAACTGATCGCCGGTCAGCTGCTCGGACTCGGCGCGACGCTGAGCCTGCACCGCCCGGGCGCGGGCGACCGCGCCACGCCCGAGCGGCTGGCGGACCTGTACGCCCCCGGCCTCCAACGGCTGATCGACGGCGACTGAGACCGGGGCGGGCCGGGGGAGGCCGCGCCCCGGCCGGTCGCCGGGCGACGCGCCCCCGGCGGTGGCGCGGCTCAGTCCGGCCGGGAGACCTGGTAGTGGCCGAGGTACCAGGCGTCGCCCACCCGCCGGACCAGGACCCCGAGGTTGACGCCGAGCGTCGGCCGGTCGGTGAAGGAGAAGTCGACGGCCAGGTAGCCGAGCACGAGGTCGTCGGCGAGCCGCCGCGTTTCGAGGATCCGGTACCCGGCCGTCATCCCGAGGGGCTGGGCGCCGTAGTACTCGGCGACGCCCCGCCGTCCGACGCTGTAGGGGTGCAGCCCCTGGAAGATCGCGTCCTCGGTGAAGAGGGCGGCGACCCGCTCCGGTTCGTGCGCGTCCACGGCGGCCTTCCACCGCTCCAGGACGTCGCGCAGGACCGCTTCACGGGCCGAGGTGCTGTTCACGGGGGCTCCTGTGGGTCGTCGGGTCTCGCGGGCGCGGGCGCGGGCGCGGTGGGCCGGCCGGCACTACGGCCGGCCGGGGTCGTTCGGGTGCGGCGACAGCGGAGTCACCGTGTCACGCCGCCACACCCGCAGCGGCATCGACGCGAGCACCTGCTCCAACTCCTCCGCGTCCCGGGCCCGGAACAACCCCCAGGTGCGCCACTCGCCGGGTGCCAGGGGCGGGCGCCAGAGCCGCAGCAGCTGCCCCCGCGCGGCCAACTCCCGGGCCCGCCCCGCCTCCCGGGCCCGGATCCCGGCCACGTCCTGCTCGGACGTGCCCTCCGGAACGCTGGTCACCATGTCGACCAGGAACTCCACGGCTGCCTCCCTCGTCCGCCCGCGCCGGCCGCTGCTGCCGGCCGGACTCCCGCAACGATCGCCGACCGGTGCCGCCCCGATCGGCAGGCGCACCCCGCTTCACCCGACGGAGTGCCCGGCGCTGCCGGTCGGCCGAGGCGCGCCGCCGTCCGGTGCCGCCCCGTCCCCGCCGGGCGGGTCGGCCCGCGCGGCCGGATCCCGGTCCGGGTGTTCGCCGCACAGGCACGCGACCGCCGGCTCGATCCACTCCCGGCCGGCCCACCCGGGGTGCCGTTCGATCAGGACCGCCCGGACCTCCTCGACGATCGTCTCCCGGCTCATCGCCGAGTCCCGGCGCACCCAGGTCTCGTCGCGCAGCTCCCGCAGGTACCCGAGCACGTCCTCGACCACCTCGGTGCCGCCGACGGCGCCGTGGCCCGGGACGACCGTCCGCGGCCTCGCCGCCGCCAGCCGGGCCATCACCTCGATCCACCGGAGGCCGCTGACGTCGGTGTCGTGCGGCGGGAACCACGGGAAGATCGCGAACTGTCCGGCCTCGGCCAGGTCGCCGGTGAACAGCACATCGGCGTCGGGCACGGTGATCACCTGGTCGCCCTTGCTGTGGGCCCGGCCGACGGCCCTCAGCCGCACCGACCGGCCGCCGAGGTCGAGGTCGTGGGAGTGCTCGTAGACGACGTCCGGCACGGGCACCCGCGCACCGTCGAGCCGCCGGGCGACGGTGGCGTCGAGGCCGCGGAACATCGCGAGGTACCCGTCGCCCTTCGTCCGCAGGTCCTCGGCCTGTGCCCGGTTCAGCAGGAACGTCGCCTCCCCGGCGAAGACCTGCGCGCCGAAGGCGTGCTCGGGGTGGAAGTGCGTCGACGTGAGGTACAGCCGGCGCCCCCCGGCGTAGTCGCGGGCGAGGGCCAGCACGCGCTCGGCGTTCTCCGGGCCCAGGCCGGTGTCGACCACCAGGACGGCCTGCGACCCGCCGACGATCCCGATGTTCGGGACCAGCGGGACGGCCCGGTCGGGCACGACCAGCAGGTCGGGAGCGAGTTCGTACGCGTCGCCGGTCCGCACCTCTGGGTCGGGCAGTCGGTGGTCGGTCATGGTGGCACTCCTTGCCTCGCCCGACCGGTCGGGACCGGGACCCGGGCTACGGGGGCTGGCATCGCTTGCCCTTCCACTCCACCGCCGGGCCGACGACGGCGTCCAATACCCGTTCACCCCACCCCATACCGGGCGGGTATCGTTGCCGGTGATGGACCTTCGCCTGCTGCGCTACTTCGTCGCCGTCGCCGAGGAGCGCCACTTCGGTCGGGCCGCCGCCCGGTTGCACATGACCCAGCCCCCGCTGAGCCGCGCCGTCCAACGGTTGGAGGCGGACCTGGGCGTCACCCTGCTGCACCGCTCCGCCACCGGCGCGACGCCCACCGCGGCCGGGGCCGCCCTGTACGAGGAGGCCCGCGGCCTGCTGGCGCGGGCCGAACTCGCCCGCGCCCGGGTCCGGGCCGCGGCCGGCGCCGGGAGCCTCACCATCGGCACCCTCGGCGACAGCGTCGAACACGCCGGCGGCGCCGGCTCCTCCCTCGCGGCCGCCTTCCGCCGACGCCATCCGGAGGTCGACGTCCAGGTCCTCGAAGCCGACCTCACCGATCCCACCACCGGGCTGCGCGCCGGCCTGGTCGACGTCGCGGTGACCAGGGCGCCGTTCGACGACACCGGGATCAGCACCCGGGTGATCCGGGCCGAACCCGTCGGTGTGGTCCTGCGCGCCGACGATCCGCTGGCCGGCCGCGACCTGCTGCGCCTGGCCGACCTCGACGACCGCACCTGGTTCCGCTTCCCCGACGGTACGGACCGGCGGTGGCGCGCCTACTGGGCCGGGGCCAGGCCCGACGGGCCGCCGCGCGAGGGACCGGTGGTGCGCACCGTCCACGAGTGCGTCCGGGCGGTGCTGTGGAAGGGCACCGTCGGACTGGCACCGGTCGGCCACCGGCCCGCCGAGGGGCTCACCGTCGTCCCGCTCGCCGACATGCCGCCGAGCCACCTGGTCGTCGCCTGGCGGACCGGTGACGCCGACCCCCTGATCCGCTCGTTCGTCGCGCTCGCCGCTCCCGGCGCCGGCCGCCGGCCCGCGGCCGGCTGAGCGCGGCGGACCCCGGCGGCCGGGCTCACCCGACCGGCGTCACCCGACCGGCGTCACCCGGGCCGCGCCGGCGTCGGCGCGGCCGTCGGACCGCAGCCGCCGGAAGGTGTCCGAGGCCCGGCTGCCGCCGGGAGCCAGGAAGACGAACAGGTGCTGGCCGCCGTCGGGGAGTCCGAGCACGGTGTAGTCGAGCACCTCGGCGTCCAGATCCGGATGACGCAGCGACAGCCGGCCCTGGCGGGGCGGGCCGGCCCGGTGCCGGGCCCAGAGGGCGGCGAACGCCCGGCTCTGCGCGGAGAGCCGGGCGACCAACGCGGTCAGCTCGCGGTCGTCCGGGTCGTCGGCGTGCTGGGCGCGCAGCCCGGCGACCAGGTCGGCGCCGATGGAGTCGGCGGGCGTGTGGTTGGCCCGCTCGGCCGCGCCGTACGGACAGCAGAACACCTGCCAGAGCAGATTGCGTTCGAAGGCCGGCCGGGAGGCCGGATCGGCCAGCAGCGCCCCGGCCCTCGGGTTCCAGGCGAGCAGGTCGAACCGGGGGCCGGTGACGAAGGCGGGCGTCCGGTCCAGGGTGGCGAGCAGCGCGCGGGTGGCCGTTCCCACGCCGTCGGCGGCGGTGGCCGGCGGCTCCGGTCGCCGCCGGTGGGCCAGCCGGTGGAGGTAGGCCCGCTCGGAATCGGCCAGCAGCAGGGCGCGGGCGATCCCGTCCAGCACCGGGCCGGTCGGGAGCCGCTGGCGGCCCTGTTCCAGCCGGGCGTAGTAGTCGGCCGAGATGCCCGCGCGGACGGCGACCTCCTCCCG
The DNA here is from genome assembly GCF_042752535.1 of Kitasatospora sp. NPDC059327. NCBI lineage: Bacteria > Bacillati > Actinomycetota > Actinomycetes > Kitasatosporales > Streptomycetaceae > Kitasatospora > Kitasatospora sp. NPDC059327. The sequence goes on from NZ_JBHYYB010000025.1 coordinate 80,277, forward strand.
GCGCAGGCCCGGCGTACGGCGGCGCGGTCCGGTGGGCAGCCCCACCTCGGCGGGGGCCAGGCTCCGGCGGCGGGCGCGCAGGAACGCGCTCAGCGGGGTGTCGGGCATGCGCACACGCTGGCACAGTCCGCGCCGCGGATCCAGGACCTGGCAGACCCCGGTTCGCGGACCCGGGACGATCCGGCCCCTGGTGCGGGCCTCCCGGCCGGGGGAGGCTCGCCGCATGGGACTTCTCGACGACAAGGTCACGATCATCACCGGAGCGGGTCGGGGCATCGGCGCGGCCGCGGCCGAACTCTTCGCGGCGGAGGGCGCGTTGCTCGTCCTGGCGGCCCGCACCGGGCATCAGGTGGAGGCAGTGGCGGCCGGTGTGCGGGCGCGCGGCGGACGAGCGGTGGCCGTCGCCGCGGACATCGCCACCGCCGAGGGCGCCGACCGGGTGGTCCGGACCGCGCTGGACACCTACGGACGGCTCGACGCCGCCTTCGACAACGCGGGGTCGGGCCCCCTGCCGGCCCCGCTCGCGGAGCGGACCGAGGCCGACTGGGACGCGGTGCACTCGGTGAACCTGCGCGGTACCTGGCTCTGCCTGCGGGCCCAGCTGCGGGCGATGCTCACGGGCGGCCGCGGTGGTGCGATCGTGCTGTGCGGCAGTGTCGGCGGGCTGGTGGGGGGCTTCGGCGACGGGACCCAGCAGGCGGCCAAGCACGGACTCACCGGCCTGGTGAAGGCGGCCACCGCCGACTACGCCCGCCACGGCATCCGGACCAACGCGATCGCGCCCGGGGTCGTGCGGACGTCGGCCGTCGAACAGCTCTTCGCCGCGGGGCCCGCCTTCGGCGCGGCCGTCGCCCGGTTCACCCCGGCCGGCCGCCCGGCGAGCGCCGGTGAGATCGCGCAGGCGGCGGCCTGGCTGCTCAGCGACCGGTCCTCCTACGTCGCCGGGGTGACGCTGCCGGTGGACGGCGGCATCACGGCCACCCGTTCGTTCAGCTGAGGCTGACGTCTGACGTCTGACGTCCGAGCCTCAGTCCGACGTCCGAGCCTCAGTCCGACGTTCGAGGCTGAGTCCGACGTTCGAGGCTGAGTCCGACGTCCGGGTCCGATGTCCGAGTTCGGACGTCGGACGTCGGACGTCGGACGTCCGAGTTCCGGCCCGAGCCGCTCGACCGCGCGAAGTCGCCGTCGGCCGGGCCGAGTTCCGCCGCCGGGATCCGGGTTGCCGCTCACCCGACCCGTGCGGCGATGGACACCGCGCACTCCATCGACTCGGCGTGCGCGGTGTCCACCTCCAGGTCGTAGCGCACGCCCCGGTGGACCAGATCGGCCTGGGAGGCGGCCATGCCGATGATCCGGTCGCCCCGCGCGACCTCACGACCCGCGGCGATCGCGCCGTCGCACCGGACGCCGACCCACAGCACCGGCAGGTCGCCCAAGGCCTGCTGCCATCGCCGCTGCGACCGCGCCCCGCCGAGGAAGACCTCGTCGACGATGACCCGGGCGCCCGCGCGGGCCATCGCGGCGACCCCCTCGATCCAGGCCGCCTCCAGCCGGCGGAACTCCGGTCCGACGGTCACCTCGCCGTCCGGCGCGAAATCGATCCCACCCTCCGACACCCGCATGGACGCCGGCATCGCCTCGACCAGGGTGTCCGTCCCGAGAGCCAGCCACGGGTCCGGCAGGACGGCCTGCAGACAGCGCACGATCCCGGACTTCCCCGAGCTGGAACCACCGTTGAGAACGATCACCTGAGTCGCCATCGCGCCACAGTAGAGGTGTCGGGGCACCGCTCGAAACGGATTTTCGCCCCGCCGGTGCCGGGAAGGCGGTGCCGGGGTGGTGGACCGGGGGCGGCGGAACAAGCTCCGGCACCGGAACGGGACCGGGCCGGGCCCCCCCCCGGGGGGGGGGTCGGGGCGTTTCCGGGGCTTTAACACCCACCCCCCCGCCCCACGCCGGGACCTGGTGCGCGGCCTGGTCTACCCCGTGCCCGACCCGGCCTTCCCC
>NZ_JBHYYB010000025.1:82293-116841 GCF_042752535.1 Kitasatospora sp. NPDC059327
ACCCGGTTTTCCCCCCCGGGGGGCCGGGGTCGGGGGGGGCGGGGGGGCGGGCGGGGGGCCGCCCCACCCCCCCCCCCCCCCGCCCGGCCCCGGGCCGCCCCCCCCGGGGCCGCGGGGGGGCCCGGCCCGGTGGCGGGGCCCGGCGGTCGCCGGGTCCCGCGCCGCGTCAAGCCGGTTCGACCGGCTCCGAGGCCGGGGCGAGGGCCCGGCGCAGGGCGGCGAGGCCGACGGCGACGGCCAGGAAGGCGGCCACGACCGCGGCGTTGCGGGTGAGTTCGGCGAGATCGCGCGGGGGGCGCGAGTAGTACGGCGCCGCGAGCATCACGGTCCAGGGGAGGACGGCCAGCGCCGTTCCGGCGGCGCGCAGCCGGTCGGGGCGGGCGGCGGCGAGGTGGACGAGGAAGGCGGTCGCCAGCACGAGGGCCGGCCAGGCCGAGGCGGCGTCCAGGACGGCCTGGAGGTGGTCGGAGAAGACGGGCTCGGAGTAGTCCCCGGCCTCGCGCCAGGGCCAGTTCAGGACGAGCGTGGTCATCGGCAGTGCGAGGGCGAGCGCGGCGATCGTCGTCCCGGCGCGACCGCGGGCCGAGTGGTCGACGGCGTCCGGCGGGGCGATCAGGATCGGTGCGGCGAGCAGCAGCCACAGCGGGAGCAGGAAGAGGTACTGGGCGAACGCCCAGGACGGGTGGACGAAGAAGCCGGCGACGGCGCCGATCCGGGCGAGGGTGCCGGCCAGCACCAGCAGGCGGGCGTAGCTCCAGCGTCCGAGGGCCGCGCAGAGCAGCGCGAGGATCCAGGGCACGGTCTGCACGGCGCCCACCACGGCGGTGGCGGTGGAGTTCGTGCTCCCCAGGTCGAACCGGGGCACCGTGACGAACAGGCCCGTCACCAGGTGGACGGTGGCCAGGGCCGCCCCGCCGGCGAGCATGAACGGCGCGGCGCCGGCGAGGACGCGCCCGGCGGGGTCGCGGGAGCTGAGCCGGGTGCGCAGCCGGACGGCGTGCGCGGCCAGGGCCGCCCACTCGCGCACGACGGTCCGCCGGTCGCTGCCCTCGACGGACTCCGCGAAGACGGCGGCGATCTCCTCGCCGTGGGAGGCCCGGTAGGCGGCGGGGTAGAGCCCGAGCAGCGGGAGCCTGCTGGGCAGGGCGGTGGCCGACGAGGGCGTGGTCATGCGGTGGCTCCGTTCAGTCGGGGTGTGCCGAGGCCGGTTCCGCCTCCGAGGGCGAGCCGGCGGTCGGCCTCGGCGATCCCGGCGCGCAGGCGCTCGGTCTCCTCGCCGAGCACCTGCCGGCCGTCCTCGGTGAGGGCGAAGGTGCGGCGCATCCGGCCGGCGACGGTCTCCTCGTGGTCGATCCGGATCAGCCCCTGCTGGAGGAGGCGGTCCAGCGCGGTGTAGAGGGTGCCGGTGAGGAGCTTGGTCCGGCCGCCGGAGATGGCCAGGACTTCCTGGACGATCGCGTAGCCGTGCCGCGGGGCGTCTGCCAGCGCGGTGAGGACGAGCCTGGTCGGCTCCTGTAGTTGACGGTTGGCCATGGGGACGACAATAGATCAATGATCGAAGTATGTCGATGATTTAGCTATTGCTCCGTCAAAGGCCGCTGGAGTCCCCGGTCGGGACGCGGCGGCGCCGGGCGCGGGCAGCCGGTGTGCCCCCACCCGGCGCCGCCGGATCGCCGTCGTGCCCGGTCAGAGGCTGGGGTCGCGGTGGGTCGGCCGTCCGCCCACGACGGTGAGCAGGACGGGCAGTTCGGCCAGCTCGGTGCTGCGGACGGTGAGTGGGTCCTCGGCCAGCACGGTGAGGTCGGCGCGGTGGCCGACGACCGGGCGTCCGGCCGTCCCCTCCTCCCCGGCGGCCCGGGCCGCGTTGACGGTCATGCCCTGGAGGGCCTGGAGCGGGGTGAGCGCCTGCTCGATCCCGTGCGGCGGTTCGGTGAGGTCCCGGCCGGGGCGGCGGTGGCGGGCCCCGGCCATCACGCCCAGCGGCGGGAAGGGGGCGATCGGCCAGTCGGAGCCGAGGACGACGGTCGCGCCGGCGTCCCACAGGTCCCGGCAGCGGAACGCCCGCGAGGCGCGCTCCTCGCCGAGCCGGCGGGACCAGTTGTCGGTGTGGTCGGCCCGGGTGTAGTCGCAGCAGTGGGTGGGCTGCATGGAGGCGACGACGCCGAGCGGGCCGAACCGGTGCACGGTGTCGTCGGGCACCGTCTCGATGTGCTCGATGCGGTGGCGGACGGCGCGTCCGGCACCCGGCTCGCCGGCCTGGGCCCGCTCGACCGCGTCGAGGGCGTGCCGGACGGCGGCGTCGCCGATGGCGTGGGTGGCGGTGGGTACGCCGGCCCGGTGGAGCTGTGCGATCGCCCGGGTGTAGGCCGCCGGGTCGGGCCAGAAGGCGTGGGTGGACTGCCCGTGGCAGTCGGGGTGTTCGAGCCAGGCGGTGCCGTTGTCGATGGTGCCGTCCATGAACAGCTTGACGCCGTCCACCCGCCAGCGGGCGCCGCCGGTGCCCTGGAGGCGGATCAGCTCGGCGAGGGCGTCGGCGTCCGCGTCGGGCTGGAGCCAGGGGGCGACGCGCAGGCGCAGGGCGAGCGCGCCGTCGGCCTCCAGCGCGGCGTAGGTGGCGAGGCTGTCGCCGTTGGCGTCCATGGCGTGGCCGCCGGTCAGGCCGGCGGCGGCCATCGCGCGCAGGACGGTCGCGGCCCGCTCGCGCACCTGGTCGGCGGTGGGCCGGGGGGCGACGGCTTCGATCAACTCGCAGGCGGCGTCCTCCAGCAGCAGCCCGGTGGGGCGCCCGGCCGCGTCGCAGACGATCTCGGCGGCCTGGTCGAAGCCGCGCGGTCCGTCGATGCCGGCCAGTTCGAGCGCGCGACGGCTGGCGAGCAGCGAGTGGCCGTCGAACAGGTCGAGGGCCGCCGGGAGGCCGTCCAGCACGGCGCCGAGGGCGGCGGCCCCGACCGGCTGGTCGCCGAAGGCGTTGGGGTCGAGCCCCCAGCCGCGCAGCCAGCCGCCGGGCGCCAGGGTCCGGGCCTCGCGGGCCAGTGCCTCCCGGACGGCCGGCAGGTCGGCGCACCCGGAGAGGTCGACGCCCATGGTGCGCTCGGCACCCGACACCGGGTGCAGATGGCCGTCGACGAGGCCGGCGGTGACCACCGCGCCCTTGACGTCGATGACGGTGGTGTCCGGGCCGGCGAGCGCCCGGATCTCCCGGTCGTCGCCGAGGTGGGTGATCCGGCCGCCGCCGGCCGCGAGGGCGGTGTGGGGGAGGAACGCGCCGGTGGCCGGGTCGAGCAGTCGGCCGGAGAGCAGGACGAGGTCGGTGGGCACGGGCGGCTCCTTGCGTTCTCCCGGCCGCCGGGCGGCGGCCGTTGGTGGATCGGGGGAGTGCCGGGTCGGGGGACCCGGCGGGTCAGGGGATCGCGGTCGGTGCGGTGAGCGAGCCGGCCGGCAGGCCCAGGACGCTCTCGGCGAGGGTGGTGGCCATCGCCGTCACCGCCGGCGGGTGGGTGGTGCGGTCGGTGTTGGCGTGCACGCCGAGCCCGTCGAGGACGACGAGGATCTGGACCGCGACGAGCAGCGGGTCCTCGGCGCGGAAGACCCCGCCGTCGACGCCCTCGGCGATCAGGCCGCTCAGGCGGTCGCGCCAGAGGGCCTCCTGGCGGCCGACCTGCTCGCGCAGTCCCGCCCTGAACCGGCTCAGGTGCCGGGCGTTCAGCCAGAGCCGGCTGAGGTCGTCGTACTCCTCCCCGGTGGTCCGGGCGAGGAAGCGGGCGAGCTGTTCGAGCGGTTGTCCGGCCGGTCGGTCGGCCGGGATCAGCTCGTCCAGCTCGGCCGTCGCCGCGGTGGCGAAGGCCTCGGTGACCAGGTCCTCGGCGACCGGGAAGTAGTGGCTGATCAGACCCGGGCGGACGGACAGTTCGTCGGCGATCCGGCGCAGCGTGATGCACTCCAGGCCCTCGGTGAGGGCCACCGTCGCGCCGAGGGCCACGATCTCGGCGCGACGGGCCTCGGGGGTCTTGCGGACCCGTTTCGGCTGAACGCTTGACGACATGCCCGGCACGCTATTGGATGTGCGACCAATAGACAAGCCTGCTCCTGTGCTCGACATTTCGGAGGACTCCATGGAATCCACGATTCCAGACCCCCACACGGAGGTCCCCAACCCCCCGCGCACCACCGTCCAGGCCACCCGCGTGGAGGCGCACGGCATCGACCACATCCCGGACGGCGAACGCCGCGGCCGTCCCCGCGAGCTGTTCCGCGTCTGGGCGGCGGCCAACGTGAACTACCTCAGCCTGGTGACCGGCGGCGCGCTCGTCCTGATGGGCCTCACCCTCCCGCAGGCCGTCGCGGTGATCGTGGTGGGCAACCTCTGCTGGCTGCTGACCGGCCTGCTCGCGGTCTCCGGCCCGGCCTCCGGCACGCCCAGCGAGGTGATCACCCGGGCCCTGTACGGCGTGCGCGGCAACCGGGTCAACAACGCGGTCACCGGCTGGACGATCTCGGTCTGCTACTTCGCGCTCAACCTCGCCGCCGCCGCGGTCGCCGCCTTCTCGCTGGTCGAGCGCGTCGGCATCCCCGCCGGCACCGGCGTCAAGGCGGTCGTCGTGGTGGCGATCGCCGCGCTCACCCTCACCATCAGCGTCTACGGCCATGCCGTGATCCTGCGGCTCTACCTCCCGATCACCCTGGTCCTCGGCGCGGTGTTCGCCGTCGTCGCCGTCCGCGTGATCGGCCACGCGGACTTCGGGTACCGGCCCGCCGAACCGTTGCGCGGCGGCACCCTGTGGGCCACCCTCGCCGCCGGGGTCACCCTGATGGCCGCCGGGCCGCTCTCGTACACCACCAGCGCCGACTTCTCCCGCTACCTGCCGCGCACCTCCTCCCCCCGGGCGGTCGCCGGCTGGACCGCCCTCGGCGGCTTCCTGCCCAGCGTCGTGGTCTGCTCGCTGGGCGCGTTCGCCGCCACGGCCGTCGACATGACCGACCCTCAGACCGCGTTGGAGTCCCTGCTGCCCGGCTGGTTCGCCCCGGTCTTCCTGTGCGCGCTCGTGCTCGGCACGATCTCCCTCAACGCGCTGACCGCCTACAGCGCCGGCCTCGCCCTCCAGGCCGTCGGCCTGCGGATCCGCCGCTCGCTCAGCGTGCTGGTCGACGGCGCCGTCTCGGTCTCCCTGACCCTGTACGCGCTGCTGGTGGCCGACTTCCTCGACACCGTGAGCAACATCCTCCAGCTCACCGTCGTCCTGCTCGGTCCCGCCACGGCCGTCTACGCCACCGACATCCTGCTGCGCCGCAACCGCTACGACGGTCCGGCGCTGACCGACGAGACCCCGGGCGGCCCGTTCTGGTACACCGGCGGCGTCAACCGGGCGGGCGCGGCCGCGCTCGCGGCGGGCGTCACCGCGGGCGCCCTGTGCGTCGACACCCTCTACACCGGTCCGATCGCCGGTGCCGTCGGTATGGACCTCTCGCTGCCGGCCGGCCTGCTGACCGCCGCAGGCGTCTACGCCGTCGTCATGCGGGGCCCGCGCACCGCCGCCGCCGCGCCGTCGGGCGGGTGAGCGACCGCCCGGCCGGGTGTCGGCCGGCACGTGTCCTGGGTCTCATCGGCGGCCGGGTGCAGTTCGTTCGCGTCCCAATGTGGTGAGATGTGCCGTCACCAGGTGATGGTCGCTGACGGGGGTACGTGATGGGGAGTGGACGGCTGTTCGGCCTCGGGTCGGACACGGAGGCGGCGGATCTCGCCGCCCTGGGGCTGATCCGGCTGGCGGCGGGGGAACGGTCGGGGGCCGGGGCCCCGCCATGGTTGTGGCAGCTGCGGGCGGCCTCGTTCGCGGACGCCTGGCTGGCCTTCGCCGACCCGGCGGCGGCCGGGCTCCGGGTACCGGCCGGAGGCGTCCTGCGGGCGGTCGTGCACCGGGCCGCGGAGCTGGTCCTGCTGACCGGTGACGGCGACGGGCCGGCGGCGCTGGAGCGGCTGGGCCGGGAGTCGGCCGAGGCCCACGAGCGGGCGCGGATCGCCGACGCGTCCCACCCGGCCGAACCCGTCGCGCTGGCCCTCCTCTGGCACGGTGTGCAGGTGGCGACCGCCGGCAGCGGGCCCGAGGCGGCGGCGGAGCGGGAGTCCCACGGTCGGCGCATCGCCGAACGGTGCGAGGCGTACGTGCGCCGCCGGTACCGCCGCCAGGACACGCTCGCGCTCACGCTGTCCTGCGTGTGGGTCGCCGCCACCGCCCTGGTGGAACTGAGCGGCGGGGACGAGGGCCGGGCGGCCGCCTGCCTGGAGGAGTACGCGACCCGGTCCATGACGCAGGCCGGTCCGGTGCCGCTCTGGGTGCCGGGCCGGCCCGGGCAGCTCACCTCCTGATCCGCCGGCCGGGCAGCGGCGTCGCCACCCCGCTGCCCGACCGACGGCGGGTCCGGGCGACCGTTCGCGGGGGAGCCGGGCCGTGCTCTCCCGGCCGGCCGGCGGTCCGTATGCTGGCCCGATGCCCTTGCAGAGCCTGCACGACCGAGCCGCCCTCGAAGCCCGCTTCCGCCGGGACCCGGCGTTGCACCTGATGGAACTCGGCGACCTCGACGACCTGCTGTGGCCGCACACCTCGTGGTTCTCCCTCGCGCCGGACGGTCCGGTGGCGCTGCTGTACGCCGTCGGCGACATCCCCACCGTGCTGGCCTTCGGCGGGGCGGACGAGGCGTCGGCGGTGGAGGACCTGGTCCGGGAGCTGCTGCCGGTCCTGCCGCGCCGCTTCTTCGGCCACCTCACCGGGGACGCGGCCAAGATCCTGGCGGACGCCTACGAGGTGCGCCCCCACGGCACGCTGCTGCGGATGGCGCTCACCGACCCCGGGCGCGCGGCCGAGGCGTACCCCGTCGGCCGGTGGACGCCGGCCCCGCTGGGCCGCGCGGACCTGCCCGAGCTGGAGGAGCTGTTCGCCGCGGCCTACCCGGGCAACTGGTTCGACGACCGGATGGTCGACACCGGCCAGTACCTCGGCGCCCGGCTGGACGGCCGTCTGGTCGCGGTCGCGGGCGTGCACGCCTGGTCGCCCGTGCAGCGGGTGGCCGTGCTCGGCAACGTCACCACCCACCCCGAGGTCCGGCGGCAGGGCGCCGCCGGGGCCTGCGTGGCGGCACTGTGCCGGCAGCTCGCGGAGACCGCCGACCACATCGGGCTGAACGTCCGCGCGGACAACGGCGCGGCCGTGGACCTGTACCGGCGGCTGGGTTTCACCGACGTCACCACCTTCACCGAGGCGACGTTCACCGCGCGGGGCTAGCCCGCCGGGCCGGTCCGGGGGCGTCGGCCCCCGGGCGCGACGGACCCGCCCCGGCGGGGTGCCGGAGCACTCCACCGGGGCGGTCACCTGTCCTTGTGCGGTCGCTCGGGGGCGGCCGGTCAGAATTCGCTCGTGACGCTCACCCCGCTGAAGCCCTCCGGGGCGTAGAGGCTGAAGAACACGTAGCCGGTGGGCGGGTTGGTCACGGTCAGGGACTCGGAGTTGCCCGGCCCGGCCGAGCGCGTGGTGTAGGCGTTGGTGTACGCCCACCCGTACGGGTTGTAGTACAGCTCCCCGTTGCCGGTGCCGCCCTCACTGGTGATCCGCAGCTGCCGGGTGCCGGCCGGGACCAGCAGGTAGAAGTGCGCGTAGTTGCCGGCGGTCGCCGACACGTTGCCGCGGACGCAGTTCCGGTCCAGCTTCCGGAGGTCGCCGTCGGCGCACTCCGAGAACGTCGGGAAGGTGGGGGTGGTGCGGCAGGCGCCAGCGGCGCACCGGGTCAGCCAGCTGTCGAAGTCGGCGTCGTAGCGGGTGCCGATGGTCGACTTGAGCAGGGTACGGGCGCCGGCCCAGTCGCCCTTGCGGTACTGGGCGAGCACGGCGTCCACGTCGGCGCGGTGCTGCTCCAGCATGTAGCGGACGGCCAGGTAGCCCCAGCGGTAGACCCGGTCCTCGTTCCCGTAGGCGGTGTCGAAGAGGTCGCTCAGCCGGTAGGTGTGCCGGCCGGCCGCGTCGATGGCGGCCGTGTTGACCACCTTGCGGTAGGAGTCGGAGACGACCTCCGCGAGGCCTTCCGTCCACCACACGAGCGGGGTGGCCTCACCCTGGCGGAAGTTGCCCCAGAGGTTGTAGCGGGCGTCGAGGTAGTGGGTGTACTCGTGGTTGAGGTTCCAGATCTGGAAGGCGGGGCGCTCCCAGGTGGCCTCGTAGGCGAGGAAGCGGGGCTGGTTGCCGGGCGTGGCCGGCTCGCCCTCCAGGTAGATGCCGCCGTTGTTGGTGTTGGCGCCGAAGACGATCGGGGCGACGCCGATGTAGTCGGCCCTGGAGTCGAAGACCACGACCTCGATCACGGAGTTGTTGTCGTCCGCGACCGGGCCGTTGTCCCGCGCCACCGCGTGGAAGTAGGCGTCCTGGCCCTTCAGACTGCCGCAGGTGTCGGCCAGTTGGGTACCGGTCATGTCCTGGGCGAGGATGCGGATGCTCGGGCTGCACTGGTAGGACAGCGGGAGGTAGACGGCCTTGAAGCGGCTCGCGTCGTCGCAGGTGCCGTAGGAGCCGCAGGCGGCCTTGTCGTTGAAGCCGACCGCGAGGGCGACGGCGGCCCGCTGGTCACGGGTCGGGCCGGTCACCGAGTACGTCGAGGCCAGGGCCTGCAGGGAGGAGCGGACCTTCGGCCGGAACTCGGGGTAGGCGAGGAAGCGGCCCAGCTCGTTGACGGCGTTGGTCAGCACCGTGCCGTAGGGTCCGCCCGCCTGGGAGCCCGCGCGGTTGATGAAGCCGTACAGTGCGTCGATGACGCCAGGGTCGGCCCGGACGGCCGCGAGGAACGCGGGATCACGGCTGTCGTTGCCCCGGAACAGCACGTTGAACACCGGGTTGAGCGACCAGAGCAGGTCGTTGCGGTCCCACGCGCCGCTGTTGTAGGCGTTGAGCACCTGCTTGACCACCGGCACGTAGTCGGCGCTGCGGCGCGGGACGTCGGCCAGCGTGGTGGCCTTGGCGAGCGGGGTCGCGTTCTCCGCCGTGGCGTCCAGCGCGTGCGGGTTGGCGAAGAACGCCTGGACGCCGGAACGGACGGCGTCCGGGATCTTGTCGTACGGGCCCACCAGGGCCTGGTTGCCGTACTGCACGAAGTAGCCGGCCTGCAGGTAGTACATCAGCTGCGCGATGGACCCGCTGTTGTCGCCGCGGTAGGCGGCCGCGGCCTCGCGCACCGCGTCGGCCACGGTCAGCATCTGGGACTCGCGGAAGGCCGCCGCCGCCTGGGCGGTCGGGATCTGGAACAGCCCGTTGACGCAGTCCAGGTCGACGGACTTGACGAGCTGGACCAGGGCCGCGCCGGTCCGGCCGAAGTCGGCCGGGTCGCAGGCCGCGGCCTCGCCGGCGGCCGCGCTCCGGCCGAGCGACTTGGCCGCAGGGCCCGGGTCGGTCGACGGGTCGTCGGCCTGGCGCGGTATCAGACCGCTCGGCGTGAGGGTCGGTTCGCCTTCCTGGTGCGTGGCCTTCGTGCCGATGCTCCCGTCGGCGGCGGGCGGTGCGAGCTCGGTGGACGTGGGGGTGGGTGCGGTGGTCGCTCCGCCGGTCGCGGACGAGGCCGGTACGGGGGTGGCCTGGCCGCGCGGGGCGAACAGGCCGACCGTCAGGAGCAGGGTCAGCGCAAGGGTCAACACTCTTGCCAGTCGCGGGATTCGCAACAGGCGTGCGGTACTCACGTGGGGGCCTCCGGGGCCTTCGTCAGCCGCGTTGGGGACGCGGCCTGTGGGGGTGAGGACCGATGGCGAAGGCGCCGCCGCAGCGGATTCTTCGCGCCCGGTGGGGAATGTGAAATGTACAATGGCACATGTCATGTAGATATTGGAAGTGCTTTACCCAAGTCCTCCACGGGCGGTGCGACGGCCTCCGAGGCCCCGTGACGCCACGTCAACAAGGGTGCCGAACAGGCCGATTCGCCTTTCGTGCGGAGGTACGGCCGGGTGGCGCCGCGGTCCGGCCGCAGCGGCTCAGACGGATCCCGCCGCCCTCGTCCGGGCCTGCGCCCGTCCCCACATGCCCGCTCCCAGCCCGCTCGGCCGTGCCGCCCGGCCGCCGGGGGGCCACGGCCGAGCGGGAGCACGGCCCGGTGCCGGCCGGGGGAGGGGGCGGCGTCAGCCGAGCGCCGCCGCCTTGCGCAGCAGTACGGAGCGCTCGCGGGTGTTGCGGCACAGCCGGGCGGCCCGCTCCAGCTCCGCCCGTGCCTCGGCGGTGCGGCCGAGCCGGGCGAGCAGTTCCCCGCGCACGCTCGGCAGCAGCTGGGAGCCCGCCAGGTGGCCGGCGGCGGCCAGTGCGTCGACGATGGGCAGGGCCTCCTGCGGTCCCGCCGCCATGGCGACGGCGACGGCCCGGTTGAGCTCGACGACGGGGGAGGGGGCGACCCGGCCGAGCGCCTCGTAGAGCAGCACGACGCGCTCCCAGTCCGTCTCCGGGACGGACGGGGCGGTGGCGTGGCAGGCGGCGATCGCCGCCTGCAGCCCGTAGGGCCCGAGACCGCGTCCGGCCGCCGTGGCCCGAGTGAGCGCGGCCAGGCCGCGCCGGACGGCGGAGCGGTCCCACAACCGGCGGTCCTGGTCCTCCAGCAGGACGGCCTCGCCGTCCGGGCCGGTGCGCGCGGGGAAGCGGGCGGCGGTGAGCTCGAACAGCGCCAGTTGCCCGAACACCTCCGGTTCGGCGGGCAGCAGCGCGGTCAGGGTACGGGCCAGCCGGATCGCCTCGTAGGCGAGATCGGGGCGCAGCAAGCGGTCACCGCTGGTGGCGGTCGAGCCCTCGCTGAAGATCACGTACAGCACGCTCAGGACACCGCCCAGCCGCTCGCGCCGCTCGGCCGCCGGCGGCGGCTCGAAGGGGACCCCGGCGGCGGCGATCGTCTTCTTCGCCCGGGTGATCCGCGCCTGGACGGTCGGCACGGGCACCAGGAACGCGCGGGCGATCTCCTCGCTGGACAGGCCGGCGACCACCCGCAGGGTCAGCGCCGTGCGGGCCTCGGGCGAGAGGACGGGGTGGCAGGCCACGAAGATCAGCGCGAGGACGTCGTCCTCGATCCGGTCCGGGTCCCAGGGCAGGTCGTCCGACCGGTCCGGCGACGGCTCGGCCCCGGAGCTCGCCCCGCCCTCGACGAGCCGGCCGGCGATCGCGGCGTAGCGCTCGTCGCGGGCGGAGCGGCGGCGGAAGTGGTCGACGGCGCGCCGCCGGGCGGTGGCCAGCAGCCAGCCCACCGGGTTGGCCGGCTCGCCGTCGCGGGCCCAGGCGACGAGTGCCTGCGCCAGGGCCTCCTGCGCGACGTCCTCGGCGAGGTCGAAGTCCCCGGTGTACCGGGTGAGCGCGCCGACCACCCGCGCGGACTCGATCCGCCAGAGGGCCTCGACGGCCCGCCGGGCGGCCTCACCGCCCGGCGGGTGCTCCGTCGGCGTGGGTGTCAGAGCTGGCCGGTCCGCTCGCGCCATGCCCGTTCCTTGATGATCCACTCGTTGTCCTGCGGGAACTCGTCGATCCCTGGCACGCGCCGGATCTCGATCTTGGTGCCGGGGAAGGCCGGCAGTCGCTTGGCCCATTCGACCGCCTCCTGCTTCGACGCCACGTCGAGGATGTAGAAGCCGCCGAACAGTTCCTTGGTCTCACCGTACGGGCCGTCGGTGACAACCGGGGTCGGACCGCTGACGTCGACGACCACGCTCTGCGCGGCGTCGTCCAGGCCCTCGGCCGCGACGAGCACGCCGGCCCGGATCAGCTCCTCGTTGAAGCGGCCCATGGTCGCGAGCATCTCGTCGAAGGGTGTCTCCATCATCGCCGCGATCGACTCGTCACTGCCCCGCATGATCAACATGTACTTCGCCATGGCTCTTCTCCGTCGTCCTGGGGATCGCTCGTCGATCCTCTCTATCCCAGGTCGAACGGGGCGGCCGCGGATCGACACGACCGGGCCGCCGATTTCTCCGGCCCGGGCCGCGCCCCTGACCCCTGCGTCGGTCCCGGCCCCTGCGCTGGATCGACGCGGGGGCCGCGCGTGGTGGCCGCGGTGGGCCGGCCGCCGCTCCGGCCGGCCCACCGCGGCCGCCTTCCGGGCCTATCCGGCCGTCCGGCCGGCCGCCGCGGTCCGGCGGGCGTCCGGCGCCGGGGCGTCCCGGCCGTCCGCGTCCAGGGCGCGCAGGATCTCCTCGACGCTCTGCTTGGCGTCGCCGAAGAGCATGGCGCTGTTCTCGCGGAAGAACAGCGGGTTCTGGACCCCCGCGTAGCCGGAGGCCATGGACCGCTTGAACACGATCACCTGCTCGGCCTCCCAGACGCGCAGCACCGGCATGCCCGCGATGGGGCTGGCCGGATCCTCGGCGGCCGAGGGATTGACGGTGTCGTTGGCGCCGATGACGAGGACGACGGAGGTGTCGGCGAGGTCGTCGTTGATCTCGTCCATCTCCAGGACGATGTCGTAGGGCACCTTCGCCTCGGCGAGCAGCACGTTCATATGCCCGGGCAGCCGGCCGGCGACGGGGTGGACGCCGAAGCGGACCTCGACGCCGCGCTCGCGCAACCGGCGGGTGAGTTCCGCGACCGGGTGCTGCGCCTGTGCCACCGCCATCCCGTAACCGGGGGTGATGACGACCGACCGGGCCTGCGCGAGCTGCCGGGCGGCCTCCTCGGCGCGGACCTCGCGGTGCTCGCCCTGCTCCTCGCTCCCGCCGGAGGGGGCCTCGATGCCGAAGCCCCCGGCGATGACGGAGAGGAAGGATCGGTTCATCGCCTTGCACATGATGTAGGAGAGATAGGCGCCCGAGGAGCCGACCAGCGCGCCGGTGACGATCAGCAGGTTGTTGTCGAGCAGGAACCCGGCGGCGGCCGCGGCCCAGCCGGAGTAGCTGTTCAGCATGGAGACGACCACGGGCATGTCGCCGCCACCGATCGAGGCCACCAGGTGCCAGCCCAGCACCAGGGCGAGCACGGTCACCGCGATCACCAGGCCCAGGCCCGGACTGACGGTGAACCAGACGGTCAGGGCCACGAACGCGGCGAGTGCGCCGACGTTCAGCGCGTTCTTGCCGGGCAGCGTCAGCGGGCGGGAGGCGATCCGTCCGGACAGCTTGAGGAACGCGACCACGGAGCCGGTGAAGGTGACCGCGCCGATGAAGATGCCGATGACGACCTCGGCGTGGTGGATGCGCAGCAGCTCGGCGGCGACGGCGCTCTGGGCCGACCCGTGGGACTCGACCTCCAGGTAGCTGTTCCAGCCGACCAGCACCGCGGCGAGACCGACGAAGCTGTGCAGCACGGCGATCAGTTCCGGCATCTGGGTCATCTCGACCTGCCGTGCCCGCCAGAGGCCGAGCACGGCGCCCAGCGCCATGGCGAGGAGGATCAGCGCGACCGCGCCGGCGCTGATGCTGCGGGACGCCAGTACGACGGTGGCGACCAGGGCGAGGCCCATGCCGGCGATGCCGTAGCCGACGCCGGCGCGGGAGGTGCGGTGCTGGGACAGTCCGGCCAGGCTCAGGATGAACAACAGGGCGGCGACCAGGTCCGCGGCGTGGGCGGCCGTCGTGGAAGTCATCGGGCTCAGCCTTTCGAGAACATGGAGAGCATGCGGCGGGTGACGGCGAAGCCGCCGAAGATGTTCACGCTCGTCAGCAGGACGGCCACGAAGGACAGCACGGTGACGAGGGTGCCCCCGTGCCCGATCTGCAGCAGCGCGCCGACCACGACGATCCCGGAGATCGCGTTGGTCACCGACATCAGCGGGGTGTGCAGGGCGTGGTGCACCTTCCCGATGACGTAGTAGCCGATGACCACCGCGAGCGCGAACACCGTGAAGTTCCCGGCCAGTTGGGCCGGGGCGACGGCGACCAGGGCGAACATCGCCAGCATGCCGAGGCCGATCAGCCCGAAGCGGGCCGCCGGGGTGAGCCGGGGCCGTTTCGGCTCCGGGGCCGCCGGGGCGGCCGCGGGCGGCGCGGCGGGGGCGGCCGAGACGGCCACCGGAGGCGGCGGCCAGGTGATCTCCCCGGCCCGGACCACGGTCACCGCACGCTGGACCACGTCGTCGAAGTCGACGACCAGCCGCCCGTCCTTGCCGGGCGTCAGCAGGGTGAGCAGGTTGACCAGGTTGGTCCCGAACAGCTGCGAGGCCTGGGCGGGCAGCCGGGCGGCGAGGTCGGTGTAGCCGATGAGGGTGACGCCGTTGTCGGTGACCACCGTGCGGCCCGGCACGGTTCCCTCGACGTTGCCGCCCTGGGCGGCGGCCATGTCGACGACGACGCTCCCGGGCTTCATCGCCGCCACGTCCGCGGCGGTCAGCAGGCGGGGGGCGGGCCGGCCGGGGATCAGCGCGGTGGTGATGACGATGTCCACGTCCGCCGCCTGCTGGTGGTAGAGCTCGGCCGCGGCCCGGTCGTAGTCGGCGGAGGTCGCCTTGGCGTAGCCGTCCGTGCTCGCCTCCTGGGCGACCCGCACGGGCAGGTATTCGCCACCCAGGGACTTGACCTGGTCGGCGACTTCCGGCCGGGGGTCGGTCGCGCGGACGATCGCCCCCAGGCTGGAGGCGGCGCCGATGGCGGCCAGCCCGGCCACGCCGGCGCCGGCCACCAGGACCTTCGCTGGCGGGACCTTGCCGGCGGCGGTCACCTGGCCGGTGAAGAAGCGGCCGAACACGTGCGCGGCCTCGATCACGGCCCGGTACCCGGCGATGTTCGCCATCGAGCTGAGCACGTCCATCGACTGCGCGCGCGAGATCCGCGGCACCGCGTCCAACGCCAGTGCGGTGACCGGGCGCGTGGACAGTTCCGCCAGCAGTTCGGGCCGCTGGGCCGGAGCGAGCAGGCCGACCAGGGTCGCGCCGTCACCCAGCCGGGCGATCTCGGCGGTCGACGGCGCGTTGACCTTGAGGACGACGTCGGCCTGCCACGCCTCCCCGATGTGCGCGCCGGCCTCGGTGTAGGCCTCGTCGGTGAAGCCGGAGGCGGCTCCGGCCCCGGACTCGACGCCGACCTCGTAGCCGAGTGCCAGCAGCCCGCGCACCGTCGACGGCGTCGCGGCGACCCTGGTCTCCCCGGCGGTCGACTCGGCGACCACACCGATGCGCAGCGGGGGGTGGTGCGTGGTGTCCTGCGCGTCCTGTGCATCGTGTGCAGACATCACTCGTGCCTCTCTCGTCGGAGGAGCTCTTGACGGCGGGATCTGCGTCCAAGGGGGAGTCTTCTTCCCTTGGAGGCAGGAACCTACCCGCCCGCGCCCCGCCAGGGGACGGGGCGGAGCCGTGACATGCTTCACCCGTTCGCGGCCTGTCGGACGGATCGGCTCGCGTGCTCGGTGCCGCGGCCCCCCGGTGGGCGGGCGGACCCCGCGCCTCGTCGTTCCGATCGGCCCGGCGGCCGGGCCCGATCGGCCCGCTCGGTAACTTTGGTTGCCGAACGTCTTGGGGGTAACTAGAGTTGTCATATGGCTTCGATTGAGATCACCCTTGAAGAGCAGGTCGGGCTGGACAAGGCCCTCCTCGGCGCGCTCG
This sequence comes from Kitasatospora sp. NPDC059327, assembly GCF_042752535.1. Classification (NCBI taxonomy): domain Bacteria; kingdom Bacillati; phylum Actinomycetota; class Actinomycetes; order Kitasatosporales; family Streptomycetaceae; genus Kitasatospora; species Kitasatospora sp. NPDC059327. The sequence continues at coordinate 97,810 of NZ_JBHYYB010000025.1, forward strand.
ATCCCCTCGCGTCGGCCATCCGCTCCCGGGCGTCCGGGCTGTCCGAGGAACGCGTGTGGGTGGAGGACCCGGTCGATGTCACCCTGTCCGTCCTCGCCGCCTGGAAGCTGGTCGACGCGGAGGTGAAGCGCCTGACGGCGATCGCGGCGGGAACCGCCGGCTCCTACGGCGCGAGCTACGAGCAGCTGGGCGCCGTCTGGGGCATCACCCGGCAGGGCGCGCGCAAGAAGTGGCCCGACGCGGTCGGCCGCCCCGCGACGGCGGGGGCGGCGCTGAGACTGTTCGGCGGAACGGCCGAACTGGTGGCCGATCAGGAGCCCGACGGCTGGGGGTGGACGGCGGAGGGGGCGGACGGCACCCGCGGCGCCGCCGCCGCCGGCACCCGCTACGCGACCAAGGAGGAGGCCGCCGCCCACGCCGGGGCCTTCCTGGCGGAGCACGCCGCGGGAAGCGCCTGACGGTCGGGCCGGCGGGCGGCCGGCGGCGGAGAGGTTCCGCCGTACCGAGGCCGGCCCCCCGGCGGTCGAGTCATGGAGGCACCAGGCCGACGCGGCTGTGCGCTGCTGGGCGTGGTGGGGTCCCGGAGGCGCCCGCCCGGTGACGGCGTCCCCGGGCGGGCGCGGGGGCGGCGGTCGGCGGCCGTGCCCCGGGTGGGGTACCTGCGGCGCGGCCCGTGCGCACGGGGGGTGGCCGGTGCGGGGCGGCCCCGGCTCAGTAGGCCCACCAGCTCTGGTTCGCGTGCGCGTAGCCGTCCCACATGGAGGCCGGTGCGCCGTTGTCGGTGCGCCAGCCGCCGATCTCCACGGCCCGGTCGTTGAGCACGCTGAGCACCATCCAGGACTCGCCCATGCCGTTCAGGCGGTTCCAGTGCCACCGCTGGTTGGCGCCGCCGGTGCAGTCCCACTGGCGGACCGGTGCGCCGTTGTCGGTGCGCCAGTCCGCTATCTCCAGGCACTTGCCGCTGTGGACGTTGATGGCCAGGCCCCGGCCGGAGGACGCGAAGTCCAACCGCTGGTTGGCGCCGCCGGTGCAGTCCCACTGGCGGACCGGCGCGCCGTTGTCGCTGCTCCAGTCGGCCACCTCCAGGCACTTGCCGCTGTGGAGGTTCTTCAGGACGCCGACGGCCGGCGGGACCGGGAAGTCGGCGGCGACGGCCGACGGTGCGGCGGTGAGGAGCAGCAGGGCGGCGCCGAGCAGCGCGGCCGCGGTGCGGTGGGTTCCAACGCTCATGGGTGTTCCGTTCTCGGGTGTCGATGTGCTGGTCAGTGTGCCAGGGGGCAGTGACAGGAGATCAGGTGACGGCGAGGCCTTGGAGGGTCGCGGCGCGGTCGCTGCCGAGGCATGGCGGAAAGCGGGTCGTTCGGGCAACGGCCCTGGTCGGAGGCGTCGGGGTGCCCCGCCGAACGGCGGTGGCTCTGTTGAACGGCCCTGTGTGATCATCGCCAGATGATCTTTTATGCTGCCACCGCAGACCCCTCGGGCCTCGACCGTGCCCTCGCCTACCCGGCCGACGGTCCCGTCCCGGCCCTGACCGCGGAGAAGATCCGTGAGGAACTCGCCGAGAACCGGATGCGCCCCGAGTGGATCTGGTTCGCCCAGGATGAGGACGGCGGGATTCTGGCCCGCGCCCTGTGGTGGGGTCGCGCCGACAGCGAGCGGCCCATCGCACTGGACTGCCTCCAGGTGCGGGCGGGGGTGGCCGACCCGGCCGCCGTCGCGACCGCCCTGCTGGAGGCCGGCCACACCGCCTTCGGGAACCGCCCGGGCTACAACCTGTCGCTGCCGCGCGGCTGGCGTGACGAGCCGGAGCTGGCCGAGGCGGTCGCCTGGCGTCGGCGGGCCGGGGAGCGGGCCGGTCTGACCCGCGAGATCGAGCGGCTCCGCTACGAGTGGACCCCGGAGGGCGGGACCGCCGAACCCACCGGGCGCCTGGTGTTCCGGGAAGGGACCGACGAGGAGTTCCTGGAGGCCTTCGTGCGTCTCTCCCGGGACAGCCTCGATCTGGCCACGCAGAACGAGCTGCTCACGATGGACGCCGAGCAACTCGCCCGCGAGGACTTCGACTTCTACCTGAACTGTCCCGGTGAGCGGTCGTGGTGGCGCCTCGCGGAGCTGCCGGACGGGACGCCGGCGGGGATGGCGATCCCCTCCGCGACCCCCTACCACCGCAATGTCGGCTATCTGGGTGTCGTGCCGGAGCAGCGCGGCCGGGGTCTGATCGACGAGATCCTGGGCGAGATCACCCGCTTCCACGCCGCGGCCGGCGCCGAGCGGATCACCGCGACCACGGACACCGTCAACGCGCCGATGGCCGCCGCGTTCGACCGGGCCGGCTACCAGGTCACGGAGATCCGCCTCGTCCTGGAGTGCCCGCCCCAGTAGGCCCGGGGCTCCCCGGCGCCCGGCGCCCGGCGCCCGGTCCACACGCGTCGATCGCGCGTCGGCCGGGCGCCGGGCGGCCTGTCGAGACCTTTAGTGGGGATCCTTCCCCGTTTGCTGGTACGGTCTGACCAAGAAACGGGGACTGCTATCCGTTTACTCGCTGGGAGGGAACCGCCGTGCGCGCTCCAACACTTCAGGACCTGGCTCCCGACGGCCTCGACGTCACCGTCGACCCGTACCCCGTCTATGCCGCACTGCGCGCGAAGGGGCCGGTGCACCGCGTCCTCGTCCCCGAATCCGGCGAGGCCTGGCTGATCGTGGCCCGTGACGAGGCCCGTGCCGCCCTGACCGACCCGCGGCTGCGCAACGACATCCGCTTCTCCGACTCCTGGACGGACGACGGCGGCCACGCCATCGGCCTCAACATGCTCCAGACCGACGCGCCCCAGCACACCCGCCTGCGGGCGCTCGTCGCCCGGGAGTTCACGCCGGGCCGGATCGCGGCGTTGGCCCCCCGGATCGAGAAGCTCGCCGACCACCTGCTCGACGGCCTGCTCGGCACCATGGCCGACGCGGGATCCGCCGATCTCGTCAGCGCGTTCGCGCTGCCACTGCCACTGACCGTCATCTGCGAGTTGCTCGGGGTGCCGTCGGCGGACCACGGTGACTTCCACGGCTGGTCCAGTGAGATCGTGGCGCCCACCTCGGCCGAGGCGGCCGGCGCGGCGGTCACCGGGATGACCGCGTACTTCGCCGCCCTCATCGAGGGCAAGCGGGCCCACCCCGGTGACGATCTGCTCAGTGCCCTCCTCGCCGCCGCGCCCGGCGACGCGACGCCCGCGGCGGGGCCGGCGCCGCTGTCGCCCGAGGAACTCCTCGGCATGGCCTTCCTGTTGCTCGTCGCGGGCCACGAGACGACGGTCAACCTCATCTCCGGCGGCGTGCTCGCGCTGCTCACCCACCCGGACCAGCTCGCCGCCCTGCGTGCCGACCCGGCCCTGATCGACGGCGCGATCGAGGAGACGCTCCGGTACGACGGCCCGGTCGGCGCCGCCGCCTTCCGCTTCGCGGCCGAGCCCCTGGAGATCGGCGGCACCCGGATCGCGGCCGGCGACTCCGTCCTGGTCTCGCTGGCCGCCGCGTCCCGGGACCCGCGCCACTTCCCCGACCCTGACCGGTTCGACATCCGGCGCAGGCCGGCCGGCCAACTCGGCTTCGGCCACGGGATCCACCACTGCCTCGGCGCCCCGCTGGCCCGTACCGAGGCCGCGACGGCCATCCGGGCCCTCCTCGCGCGCTGCCCCGACCTCGCCCTGGCGGCCGACCCGGCCGGTCTGGAGCGCCGACCGAGCGTGCTGCTCAGGGGGGTGCGCGGCCTGCCGGTGCGTCTCGCCGGGTGGGGGAGTGCGGGCCGCTACGGGTCGACGGACTGACGGTCCGTCATGCTGGTTGCGGGCCAGGGCTGGTGCCCGGATCCGGTATCCGGGCGTGACCTGTCGGTGGCACGCCGGTGTCCTGGGCCGGGGAGACTCGGGGTATGCGCGGGCTGGGGGAGTGGGGAGAGGTTCGGGCGGTCGTCCGCTGGGCGGGGCATCCGGGGACGTTGGGTGCGGTGGTGGTGCTGCTGTTCAACGATCATGTGGGCAAGCGGATGTGGCCGGGCGTGGTGACCGGCAAGGTCAGTGACCTGGCATGGATGCTGGTCTCGCCGGTGGTTCTGGCGCTGGTGCTGACCCCACTGCTGCGGCTTCGCGGCGACCGGCCGGCGATCGTCGGGCTGGCCGGCACGGCAGTGATGTTCGGCGTCGCCAAGTCCGGCCCCGCGGGCGGCGAACTCGCCTCCGCGGTCTGGTCGTGGAGCGGTGTGCCGAGCCGGATCCAGGGTGACCGGAGCGACCTGGTGGCTCTGCCCGCGCTCGGGATCGCCTGGTGGCTGTGGATTCGGGCGCGGCGAACGCGGCGACCGTGGCAGTGGGCGGCCGTCGCGGGGGTGCCGCTGGCGGTGGTCGCGATGGTGGCGACCTCCACGCTCGACCCGCCCTCTCCCCACCTGTGGATCAACGGGAAGCAGCCGGTCCTGGCGACCTCGGACGGCTGGTGGACCTCGCAGGACGGCGGGGCGACCTGGACCTCGGTGAAGCACCGCCGCTCCGACCTGTCCGGCTCGCCGGAGCTGCGGCCACAGGACGGACACTGCGTGACGGGTGGCCTCGTGCGGTGCTACCGCCTGCTCGACTCCAGCGTGCCGATCGAGGTCAGCGAGGACGGCGGCCTGACCTGGCGGACCGCCTTCGACCCGGGGTATCCGTGGCGCGAGCCGCTGCGCCCGACGCGGACGCGGACGCGGACGCCGACGCCGTCCGCCGAGGGAACGGTCGAGCCGGACCCGGACCCGGGCCCGGTCAAGCCGCCCGAGCCGTTCGCGGCCACGCCGCCGCCCACCCCGGCCACGCCGCCGCCCACCCCGCCCACCCCGGTCGCGCCGACCCCGGTCGCGTCCCCGGGCGCGGACAGATACCTGTACCCCGCCCAACTGCTCGTCGTGGTCGCGCCGGAGGGCTGGGCGGTGCTGGCCCACTACCCCGGTCGGGGTCTGGTCCGCGGCACACCCGACGGCACGTGGTCGTTCCAGGACTACCCCGTCCGCCCCGCCCGCAGGCCTGCCGACGCCCCCGGGCAGACCCGGTCCTGGGCCCTGGGGCTGCCCGTGGCGGCGGCCGCCGGCTTCGCGGGCGTCCTGGCGGCCACCGCCACCCGGCTGATGCGCGCCACCCGAGCCGCCGGGCGCCGGCGGGAGCTCCTGCTCCTGGCGCTCCGTCAGGGGATCTGTCTGCTCTGGGTACGGCTCGCGGCCTGGCTCTGCGGCGGCGAACTGCTGTGGCAGGTGCCCGGGGTGCTGCCCGCGGCCGTGCTGACCTCGGGGCTGTTGCCGATGCTGTGGTTCCTGAGGCACGGCCCGGGGCCGTCCGGACGCCGGGCGCTCGTCCTGCCCGTCCTCGGCGCGGTGTTCGGCGCGGTGGCGTCGCTGCCCTATCTCCAGTGGTCGGCGGGCCGGGTGGCCGCCTGGTCGCAGGCCTCGGACTGGGCCTTTCTCTGTGCCCTGGCCGCCACGGCCGCCGGCATCGCCGTCGGGTGGCGCGGGCCCGGCCGCGCGCCCGCGCCCGCGCCGTCACCGGACCTGGACCCGGACCCGGACCCGGGCCCGGGCCCGGCCGGGGCGGTCGGCCGAGGGGCGGAGCGGTAGCCGCGTCAGTGGCCCGGGGAGACATGCGGGACCGTGGTGGGGTCACCGTGTGACGCGCTTTCCGGACCCGAGTCCCGCGTGTGCCGGGCTGCTCCGGAGTCGGTCGGGGGAGGGGCTCTGAGCGGGATGTCGGCAAGGCGGCGTCGGGTCCGGGACGGTGCGGTCTGTGCGGGGGTGGTCCTGGTGGCGGCGGTCGCGGTGGCGGCGGTCCTCGGGGGGCCGTGGGGTGGACGCCCCGACCTGCCCGGCGCGGCCGGGCGCTGGGCGAACGGTGTCCTGAGTGTGGACCTGCTGCCGGGCGGTGGCCTCGGGGCCGCGACGGTGCCGGCGGCCGCCTGCGAGGGCGGGGCGCTTCCGTCACCGTCGCACGGCGGAGCGGCACGTGGACGGCGATGCGGGAGTCCGACGCGGGGTGCCTGCTCATCATCGAGGCGGGTCCGCCCCGAGGACGGTGCCCGCTGCTCGATCCGGTTCGGCCGACTCCCGCTGGCTGTCGACGGGGCAGGGCATCGACCTGGCGAGGGTGTGAACCGGAGGCGGGGCGCCCCGTTCCGTCCGGTCGCGCCGGTCGACCCCCCGGAGCGGGTGGACGGCGCGACCCGGTGACCCGGGGCGGGCCGGCGTCAGGGCGCGGCGGGGTGGCGCTCCGTCCTGCTGAGGGCGTCGCGCAGGGCGGCGCGGGTGGTGATGCCCAGCTTGGGGAAGACGCGGTAGAGGTGGGCGCCGACGGTACGGGGGGACAGCCGGATCTGCTCGGCGATCTCCTTGTTCGTCAGGCCGCCGGCGGCCAGTTCGGCGACCCGGAGCTCCTGCCAGGTCAACGGCACCGCGGTGGGGACCGGGACGGGGGGCGCGACCCCGGCGGCCCGCAGTTCGGCCTTGGCCCGCGCGGCCCACGCGGTGGCGCCGAGCCGCTCGAAGGTCTCGGCCGCCGCGGTGAGGACCGGTCGGGCCGCTGCGGCGCCCTGGGCGCGGCGCACCCGCATGCCGTGCGCCAGCCGGATCCGCGCCAGCTCGAACGGGAACCGTTCGGCGGCCGGGTGGGACTGGGCGCGGGTGTACATCTCGGCCGCCTCGCCGTCGTCGTCGGCCGTCATCGCCAGGGCCCCGTGGGTGATCAGGGCCAGGCGCGGGGAGATGTCGGGCAGGCCGGCGTCCCGCGCGGCCAGCGCGTGGGCCCGGGCCTGTTCGGCGCGCCCGGTGTGCAGGGCCGCTTCGACCAGGTCGAGGAGGGTCCGTGACGCCTGGTAGGCGTAGGGCCGGAACGCTCCCGGTGTCGTGATGCCGATGGCGTAGAGGAACGCCGTCTCGTAGTCGCCGGCGCCGAGTGCGATGGTCACGCCGACGGCGTCCGCGAGCTGGGTCAGGAACCCGACGCCGCGCGGGCGGGCCCACGCGTCGACCGCGGCCTGCAGGTCGCGCGCCTCCTCCACCCGGCCGCGGACGGCCGCGAGCTGGGCCAGGTAGGCCCGGGTCTGGTAGGCGAACAGCTGGTTGCCGGCCTCGACCGACAGCGCCAGGGCGCGGTGTCCGGTGTGCTCGGCGAACTCCCATTGGCCGAGCGCCGTCCGGTCGAGCATGATCAGGTGCAGCATGACGATGCCGCTGGAGGTGGCGCCGGTGTCCAGTTCGCGGTCCACCACGTGCTCCAGGTACGGGGCCAGCGGGCTCAGCACATCGAGGTGGTAGGCCGACACGGCCAGCCGCGCGGCGTCCCACGGATCCTGGTTCTCCAGGTCCGCCGCGGCCCGCTCCACCGCTGCGGACCAGCCGGCGCCGTGCCGGACCACGTCGCTCCAGGTGCCGGCGTACATCCAGGCCCGTTCGGTGGCGAGGCCTCCGAGGGAGGCGAGGACCTCGTGCGTGCGGTGCCAGGTGGTACGGCTCCCGGCGTACTGACCGACGGCGAGCAGGAGGCTCACCAGCCGGTCGAGCACCTCGCCGTTCCGGTCCGGGCCGTTCCGGTCCGGGCCGCGCCGGTCCGCTCCGCCGTCGCGCAGCCGCTCCACCGCCGCCGCGACCTGACGGTGGGTGGCCCGTACGTCGCCGGTCCGGTACAGCGCGAGGTAGGCGTTGGCGAGGACCGCGGCGGGGTTGTCGTCCTGGTCGGGGGCGGAGGCGGCCAGCGCGAGGGTGCGCGCCTGCCCGAGCCGGTCCGCCTGCCCGGCGACGTACGCCGCGTCACCGAGCCGCCTGGACCGGTCGGCCCGGTTCTCGCTCAGTTCGGCGGCCCGGGTCAGCCAGGACACCGCCATCCGCGCGCCGCCGCGCCGGGTCGCCGACCGGGCCGCGGCTTCGAGGGCGGCGGCCACCTCCTCGTCCGGATCGAGGGTGGCGGCCGCCAGGTGGATCGCCCGCTGCTCCGGGTTCTCCCGATGGACGTGCGCCAACGTCCGGTGGGCGGCGCGGCGTTGGTCCGGCGCGGCCAGCTGGACGACGCTCGACCGTACGAGCGGGTGCCGGAAGGCGAGGGTGCCGGTGGCCGGCTCGACGACCAGCAGGCCGCAGGTGATCGCCGCGTCGACGCCGCGCATCCGGTACCGCGCGGTCGGGACCGGGCCGTCAGCGGGCCGGGCCGTCGCGCCGTCGAGGGCGCCCGCCAGCAGCTGCGCCCGGACGGTGTGGTCGAGCCGGTCGAGGCGGGTGGCGTAGATCTCCTGGAGCCGCCGGGGCAGCGGTACGCCGTGCGGGCCGAGCAGGTCCTCCGGCGCCCGGTCGCCGGGGCCGGCGGCGAGGTGGGCGGGCAGCTCCAGCAGCGCCAGCGGATTGCCGCGGGCCGTCTCCAGCACGAGCCCGCGCAGCTGCCGGGCGAGCCCGGGGTGGTGCCGGTCGAGCAGGTGGCCGGCGTCCGCGTCCGTGAGCGCGCCGACCGCCGTCTCCGGCAGCGCCGCGGTGTCGAACCGGGAGGCGATGTCGCTGCGGACGGTCACCAGGAGCCTGACCCCGGGGCTGCCGGTCAGCCGCCGGCCGACGAACCCGAGGACGTCGGCGCTGGCGTCGTCCAGCCACTGGCCGTCGTCGAGGACGAGCAGCAGGGGCTGCTCCGAGGCGGCCGCCGACAGCAGGTTGAGTACGGCGATGCCGAGGGCCATCACGGACGGTGGCGGGCCGTCCGGCCGGCCGAACACGGCGTCGAACGCCGCGCGGGCGGTGGCGTTCAGCCGCCTCCGGCCGGGTTGTCCGTCGCCCGGGAGCAGGGGGTGGAGGAGTTGGTGCAGCCCCGCGTAGGGCAGTTCGGTCTCCGCCTCGACCCCGGTGGCGCGGACCACCAGCTGACCGTCCCGGGCCGCGAGCCGGGCGGCCAGGTCGACCAGGGCGCTCTTGCCGACGCCCGCCTCCCCGCGGAGCACCAGGGCCTGTCCGTCGGAAGCCCGTAGGAACGTGGCCAGCCGCGCCCGTTCGGCGTCCCGACCGACCATCACCATGCCCGGTTCCAAGCCCGGTTCCCTCCCCTGCCCCCGAGGCGTTCGCCCGCGGCCGTATGCAACCGGACGTCTGTTGATTACAGTGTGTTCCGGTGGACCTGTCAAGTAAACGGTTAGTTAGGAGCTGGGTGCATGGAACGTGACGCCGAGGCGACCAGGCGCAGACTCGTCGCGGCCGGCCGGGCCGAGTTCGCCGCGCACGGGCTGAACGGCGCCCGGGTCGACCGCATCGCCGCCGCCGCGCGGAGCAACAAGGCGCAGATCTACCACTACTTCGGGAACAAGGCCGGGCTGTTCGACGCGGTCTGGAACGAACTGGTCGAACAGATCGTCGTGGGCGTGCCGCTCGACGTGGACGACCTGCCCGGGTTCGCGGCCGGCCTGAGCGACCTCTACGCCGAGCACCCGGAGATCCCCCGGATCGTCACCTGGCAGCGGCTGGAGCACGGTGACGCGCTGAACGAGCTCGGGATCTCCGAGGTGCGCGCCCGGAGCGCCGCCATCGCCGCGGCGCAGGCCCGGGGTCTGGTCTCGACCCGGTTCGAGCCCCAGGTCCTGTTCGCCCTGCTCGTCCATGTCGCGATGCTGTGGGCCGCGGCCAACCCCGAGGTGCTGGCGGTCGCGGACCTCGCGGACCGGGCACGGCGCCGGGAGATGATCCGCCGGGTGGCCGCCGCTCTGGTGGAGTGAGTCCGCCCCGGGGGCGGAACCGGTGCGCCGGTGCGCCGGTGCTCCCGGGGCGGGGGCATCGGCCCGGTCGACCTCCCGCGGCACCGCTCGCCCGCCGGTGCGGCCGAGGAGCACCGGCGCCGGGGCGGAGCCGACCGACCTCCGCGACCGGCGCGTCGACGATCACGAGTCCCCTAGGGAGAGCGCATGCCCGCGTCCGACCTTCCGTCCATTGATCCGCACGCGAGCCACCGGGCGATCGGGAACCTGATCGCCCGCTACGCCGAACTCGTCGACGACGGTGACCTGGTGGGCCTCGGCGTCCTCCTCGCCGACGCCGGCTTCACCGGGAGCGGAGCGGCGGTGCGCGGCCGCGAGGCGATCGAGCGGATGTTCCGCGACACCCTGATCCTCTACGCCGACGGGACCCCGCGCACCCAACACCTCACCACCGGCATCACCGTCGAGGTCGACGAACGGGCGGGCCTGGCGGTCGCGCGCTCGAACGTCACCGTCCTGCAGGCCCTGCCCGACTTCCCCCTGCGGACCATCGCCGCGGGCCGCTACCGGGACCGCTTCGAACGCCGGGACGGCCGCTGGCGGTTCGCGGAGCGCCAGGTCCGCATCACCCTGCTCGGCGACCTGAGCCGCCATCTGCGCCGGACCGCCGCACCCGGGTGACCCCGACCCCGGACCGCGCCGGCCGGCGTGCCCTGGGCCGGCCGGCCGGCCGGCCCGGGACGCGCGCGGCGGCGCGGACTCCGGCTCACACCGCGGGGCCGCCGGTCTCCCGCAGGGTCCCGTCGGCGAGCCGCAGCCAGCGGTCGACCCCGATCGCGGCCAGGAACCGCTCGTCGTGGCTGACCACCAGGAAGGCACCCCGGTACGAGTTGAGCGCGCTCTCCAACTGGCCCGCGCTGACCAGGTCGAGATTGTTGGTCGGCTCGTCGAGCAGCAGCAGCTGCGGGGCCGGCTCGGCGCACAGCACGCAGGCCAGGGTCGCGCGCAGCCGCTCGCCGCCGGAGAGCACCCCGACCGGCAGGTGGGCCCGGGCGCCGCGGAACAGGAAGCGGGCGAGCAGGTTCATCCGCTCCGCCTCGGGCCGTTCGGGGGCGAACGCGGCGAAGTTCTCCGCCACCGTGCGGTCCAGGTCCAGCAGGTCGAGGCGCTGGGAGAGGTAGGCGATCCGGCCCTCGTTGCGGGTGATCCGGCCGTCGTCCGGGGTGAGGTCCCCGGTGACCAGGCGCAGCAGGGTGGACTTCCCCGTGCCGTTCGGGCCGGTCAGCGCGATGCGCTCGGGGCCGCGGACGCTCAGGTCGACACCGCCGTCGGCGAACACGGCCCGTGCGCCGTGGCGCACCTGCAACCCCTCGCCGAGGAAGAGGTTGCGCCCGGCGGGGACCTGGGTGTCGGGCAGGTCCAGGGAGAGGCGCTGCTCCTCGCGCAGGGCACGGCCGGCCTCGTCGAGCCGGGCCTTGGCCTCGCCGACCCGGTCCGCGTGCACCTGGCCCGCCCGGCCCGCGGACTCCTGTGCGCCGCGCTTCATGGTGCCGGCGAAGATGCGGGGCAGGCCGGCGCTCTTGAGGTTGCGGGCGGCGTTGCTCGCACGGCGGTCGGCGCGTTCCCGGGCCTGCTGCAACTCCCGCTTCTCCCGCTTCAGTTCCTGTTCGGCGTTGCGGATGTTCTTCTCGGCGACCTCCTGCTCGGCCCGCACGGCCTCCTCGTAAGCGGTGAAGTTTCCGCCGTAGAAGCGGAGTTCGCCGCTGCTGAGCTCGGCGATCTGGCTCATCCGGTCGAGCAGCGCGCGGTCGTGGCTGACCAGCAGCAGACAGCCGGTGAAGTCCGCGAGCACGTCGTAGAGCTTGTGCCGGGCCTCCGCGTCGAGGTTGTTGGTCGGTTCGTCGAGCAGCAACACGTCCGGGCGCCTGAGGAGTTGGGCGGCGAGGCCGAGCGAGACGATCTGGCCGCCACTGAGGGTGGCCAGGCTGCGGTCCAGGGCGAGGTGCCCCAGACCGAGCCGGTCGAGCTGGGCGCGGGTGCGCTCCTCGATGTCCCAGTCGTCGCCGATGGTGGTGAAGTGCCGCTCGTCGACGTCGCCGGCCTCCACGGCGTCGATGGCCCGGACGACGTCGGCGACGCCGAGCACCTCGGCGACGGTGAGACCGGCGCTCAGGGGGAGGCTCTGGCGGAGGTGGCCCAGCTTGCCGGTCACCGTGAACGAGCCCTTGGAGGGCCGGAGTTCGCCGGCGATGAGCTTGAGCAGGGTGCTCTTGCCGGAGCCGTTGGGGGCGACCAGGCCGGTCCGGCCGGTGGGCAGGGTGAAGGACAGGTCGTGGAAGACCGGGGTGTCGTCCGGCCAGGCGAAGGAGACGTTCGAGCAGACGACGGCGGCGTCGGACATGGAGGTGACCTCGAAGGAGACTGGGGGCAGGACGCAGAGCTCTGCCCTGGGCAGATACGGGAAAGGGGTGCGACGAAACGGACCACTTCGGCTGCGGCGCTTCTGAAGCACCGGCCGGTGGCCGTCAGATCCGGATCTCACCCGGAGATGTCGTCGTCACCCGCCACGTCTGCCACTCCTCGATCACACCAAATTCCGGTCGTACGCAGCGTAACAGGTGGCCCTCGCCGTCCGCCGACATTTTCAGCGGGCCTGCCACGGCGGCTCCTTGCGGCGGCCGGACCCGCGGCCCGGCCGCCGCAAGGAGCCCCCGGGCCGCTACCGCCGGGCCACGAGCTGGATCAGGTTGCCGCAGGTGTCGTCCAGCACCGCCGTGGTGACCGGGCCCATGTCCCGCGGCTCCTGGGTGAAGCGCACCCCGAGCCCGCGCAGCCGCTCGAACTCCGCCCGGACGTCGTCCACGGCGAACGAGGCGGCCGGAATGCCGTCCTCCACCAGCGCCGTCCTGTACGGCCCCACCGCACGATGGCGGTCGGGCTCCAGCAGCAGCTCCGTCCCGTCCCGGTCCTCCGGCGAGACCACGGTCAGCCACCGGTCCGTGCCCAGCGGCACCTCGGTCTTCTTCACGAAGCCCAGCACCTCGGTGTAGAAGCGCAGGGCCTTGTCCTGGTCGTCGACGAAGACGCTGGACAGGTGAATCCTCATGATGTGCTCTCCGGTGCGTCGGGTCTGAGCGGCCGGTGTGCGATCCGCTCCGGGGGTTCGGGGCCGGGACGTCCGGTCCCGGGGCGCCGTGACGGGCCGGTCCCGAGTATTCCGGACCGGCCGGGAGCCGGCAGGCCGGCGGGGCCGCCGGCCCCGCCCCCGACGGGTCGCGGCCATTCGGCGCAGCCCGGCCCGCTCGGCGCGAGGTCGGCGCGAGTGGGCGCCTACGGTGGGCGGATGACCGATCGTCGGAACGCGCGGCCCGCCGCCGGCCGGCTGGGCTACCTCGGGGCCGCCGCCGCCTTCGCCGTCTGCATGGCGGGCACCACCCTGCCCACCCCGCTGTACGGGCGGTACCAGGAGGAGATCGGCTTCTCCGAACTGATGGTGACGGTGGTGTTCGCCGTCTACGCCTTCGGCGTGATCGGCGTCCTGCTGTTCGTCGGCAACGTCTCCGACTCCGTCGGCCGCCGGCCGGTCCTGCTCTGCGGCCTGGCCCTCGCGGCCTGCAGCGCGCTCGCCTTCCTGGCCGAGGGCGGTCTGCCGCTGCTCTGCCTGGGCCGTCTGCTGTCCGGCCTCTCGGCGGGCCTGTTCACCGGCGCCGCCACCGCCTACGTGCTGGAGCTGGCCCCGCCCGGGCGCCAGGCCCGGGCCGGTTTCGTGGCGACCGCCGCCAACATGGGGGGCCTGGGCTGCGGACCGCTGCTGTCGGGGCTGCTCGCCGAGTACGCGCCCGACGCCCTGGTGCTGCCGTTCGTCGTGCACCTGGCGCTGCTCGCCGCGTCGTTCACGGTCGTCTGGTTCCTCCCGGAGACCGTCGACGGGGCCCGGCCGCTGCGCACCGCCCGGCCGCGGCGGCTGTCGGTGCCGCCGGAGGTCCGCGGGGTGTTCGTCCCGGCCGGCCTGGCCGCCTTCGCCGGCTTCTCGCTGCTGGGCGTCTTCACCTCGGTCAGCCCGGCCTTCCTGGCCGAGAGCCTGGACGTGCACAACTCCGCCGTCGTGGGCCTGATCGTCTTCACGGCCTTCCTCTCCTCGACGCTCGGCCAGCTCCTGGTGCCCCGGCTCGGCACCGCGCGGGCGATCCCGCTGGGCTGCCTGGTGCTCATCGCCGGGCTGGCCCTGCTGGCCGTCTCGCTCGCCCGGACCACCCTCCCGCCCCTGGTGCTCAGTGCCGTGGTGGGCGGCGCCGGCCAGGGCATGGGTCTGCGCGGCGCGGTGGGCGAGATCGCCGCCGCCGCTCGCGCCGAGCACCGCGGCGGGGCGCTCTCGGCGCTCTTCGTGGTCGCCTACTTCGGCATCTCGATCCCCGTCATCGGGGTCGGCCTGCTCACCGAGCCGCTGGGCCTGGCCGACGCGGGACTGGTCTTCGCCGCCTGCATGGCGCTGCTCGCCGCCGTCGCCGCGGCCTACCTGCTGCGCCGGGCCCGTTCCGCCGGGTGACCCGGCCGAGGGGCCGGTCGGCTCGGTGGTCCTCGGGCGGTGGTCCTCGCTCGGTGGTCCTCGGGCGGTGCTTCTCGGCCGGTGGGTCCGTCGGCGTGAGGCCCTGCCGGTGGGTCCGTCGGCGCGGGAACCGCCCGTGCGACACTCCACCCGCTATCCAGGATCCATGGCGCCTTCGCACCCCAGCAGTCCCCGGTCCCACGGCCGGCCCCCGACCGCGGGCGGCCGCCCGCCCCACGGCGGCGTCGGTGCCGGCGGCCCGGCCCCCGCCCCCGTGTCCGCCCCCGTGCCGGCCCCCGCCCCCGCGCCCGGGGCGGGCCGAGCGGCGGACGGCGGTGCGGCGTGCGGGTGAGACCGCCCGGACCCCGCCGGCCGGGCGCCGCGGCGGACCGGGCCGGCGCGGGCCCGGCACTGCGCCGGCTCTCCGACTACGCGTGGCGGCTGCTCGTCGTCTCGGTGGCCGCCTACCTGGTGCTGACGGTGCTGGGCCAGTTCCACCTGATCACGCTGGCCGCCTTCCTGGCCCTGGTGATCACCTCGGTGGTCCGGCCGGTGGTCGACCTGGCCGGCCGCGTCGTCCCCCGTCCGCTCGCCGTCCTGATCGGCCTGGCGGTGGCGATCCTGCTGCCGGCCGGGCTGCTCGCCCTGATCGGCGAGAACGTGGCGGACGACGTGTCACGCCTGGCCGGCCAGTTCCAGGGCGGCCTGGACCGGCTGGAGAAGCTGCTCGAAGGAGCGCCCTTCCGCCTCGACCCGACGACCTTCGACGACCTCCAGCGCAAGATCTCCGACTTCGCCTCCCAGCACCGCTCGACGCTGATCAGCACGCTCGTCAGCGGCGCCCACCGGGCGTTCGAGGTGGCGACCGGCGGGGCGCTGGCCCTGTTCATGTCGGTGTTCTTCCTGCACTCCGGGGAGCGGATGTGGCGGTGGACCGCCGATCAGCTGCCGACCGCCGCCGCCGGCCACCTCGACCGGGGCGGCCGGGCGGCCTGGCGGACCTTCGCCGGCTACACCCGGGGCATCTTCGTCGTCGCGGCGAGCAACGCGATCATGGTCGGTATCGCCCTGTTCCTCCTCGGCGTGCCGCTCGCCCTGCCGCTCACCGTGCTGGAGTTCCTCGCCTCCTTCGTCCCGCTGGTCGGCTCGCCGGTCGCGATGCTGGTCGCCTCTCTGGTGGCGCTGGCCGCCAAGGGGCCGGTGACCGCGATCGTGGTGCTGCTGCTGATCGTGGTGATCGGCCAGATCGAGGGCCATCTGCTCCACCCGCTGGTGATGAGCCGGGCGGTCAGCCTGCACCCGGTGGTGGTCGCGGTCGCGGTCCTCGCGGGCAGCATCGCGGCCGGGGTGATCGGCGCCGTGGTCGCGGTGCCCGCCGTCTCGGTGGTCTGGTCGGTCTACGCCGAACTGCGGCGGCCGGTCCGGTGACGCGCGCCGGCGTCACCCGGCCGGGCCCGGCGCCGGTCGCACCGGCCCCCGGGAAAACGCCGTGCGCGGCGGCCCGGCCGCGGGCTAGGGTCCCGGGCATGTGCTTCCACCAGATCTACGGCTGACACCGGGCGGGGCAAGGCCCCCGTCCGCCTCGCGCACACCCCTGTGACGCCGTCGCGGCGTGGCGTCCCGCCGCGGCGACGCGCGCCCGGGTGCGCCGTGTCCTCCTCCCCGTAGACCTGGAACGAGTGTGATCCGCCATGTCCCGTCGCCGTGCCCATATCGCGATGGTCGGTATTCCCGCCGTCAGCCACATCCTGCCCAGCCTGGAGATCGTCCGGGAGCTGGTGGCCCGCGGCCATCGGGTGACCTACGCCAACGACCCGGCGGTGGACGGCCTGATCTCGCCCACCGGCGCCGAACCCGTCCGCTGCGGCTCCGTGCTGCCGGTGGCCGACAACACCTGGCCCGACGACGCCGTCGCCGCGATGGACCTGTTCCTCGACAACGCCGTCCAGGCCCTCCCGCAGCTGCGCGCCGGGTACGACCACGACCCCGCGGACCTGTATCTGTACGACATCGGCGCCTACGCCGCCCGGGCCCTGGCCGAGGCGCAGGACCGGCCGGTGCTGCAGTTGTCCCCGACCTTCGTGGCCTGGCAGGGCTACGAACGGGAGGTGGGTGACCACCTGCGGCAACTGCCGGGCGCCGACGCCCACCGGGCGAAGTTCGCCCGGTGGCTGGCCGGGTGCGGGGCGTCCACCACCGACGTGGACGCGTTCGCCGGCCGCCCGGCCCGGGCGCTGGCCCTGATTCCCCGCATGATGCAACCGCACGCGGACCGCGTCGACTCCGACGTGGTGACCTTCGTCGGCGCCTGCCACGGCCCGCGCGGGCGCGAGGACGGCTGGACACGTCCGGCCGGTGCCGAGCGCGTCCTGCTGATCTCGTTGGGCTCGGCGTACACCCGGCGACCGGAGTTCTACCGCCGCTGCCTGGCGGCCTTCGGCGACCGCCCGGGCTGGCACGTCGTGCTCCAGATCGGGGCCCACACCGACGTGCGGGAGCTCGGCGTCGTCCCGTCCAACGTCGAGGTGCGTTCCTGGGTGCCCCAGCGGGCGATCCTCGACGAGGCCGACGCCTTCGTCACCCATGCCGGCATGGGCGGCTGCGGCGAAGGGCTGCTGGCCGGGGTGCCGATGATCGCCGTCCCGCAGGCCGCGGATCAGTTCGCCAACGCCGACCGGCTGGTGGAGTTGGGCGTGGCCCGCCGCATCGACACCCCGGATGCCACGGCCGAGGCGCTGTGGACCGCGCTGAGTGAACTCGTCGCGGACCCGGAGGTCACCCGCCGTTCGGAACGACTGCGGCGCGAGGCGCGGTCCGAGGGCGGCACCGCGCAGGCCGCCGACCTGATCGAGCGCATGCTGGGCTGACCCCGGCCGGGGGTCGGCCCGTGCGGGGGCGGACGTCGGCGACCGCGGGCCCCGCGGTCGCCGGCCCCTCAGCGGTGCGGGGTGCCGCCGATGAAGTCCTTGAGGGCGTCGAGGCGGGTCCGGCGGTCGGGCGGGTAGCGGCGCAGGGCGCGTCCGGCCTTGCGCGAGCCCGGGCGGTAGCGCCAACGCGCCCAGGGGGAGTCCGGTTTGGCCAGCCGTAGGACGCCGACCAGCCCGACCACGAGGGGGACCAGCAGGCCGATCACCCCGAGCGCCGTCTTGCCCTTGAGGATCGTGCCGACGCACAGGGCCAGGTTGACGAGCATCAGCCCGGCGAAGACCGCCTGGTTGGCCGCGCCGCTGCCGATGTCGGAGAACGGGTTGAACCCGGCGACCAGCAACAGGCCGACCCCCACCGCGAGGAACGCCGCGTCGACCGACTTGCGGCCCTCCTTCGCCCAGTAGACGTCCTCCAGGTGCAGCCAGAGCGCGAACTCGTCCACGGTCAGCGCGCCGCCCGCGCCGAACAGCACGGCCAGGATCTGCGCCCCGGGGGTGCCCGGCCGGTACGAGAACTCGATCGCGCCCGCCACCAGCATCGCGAGGATCCCGTACACCTGGTGGTGGACATGGGTGCCGCCGACCGCGACGTCGCGGAACGGTCCGCGGCCCGCCCTGATCAGCCGGGTGACCACCCGGGTGCCGGTGAAGGTCAGCACGAACGCGCCGAGCATCCAGAGCCCGAGACCCTGGTTGGGGACGGTGATGACCACCTCGACCTCGACTGCCGCGCCCCGCACGGGGGTCCGTCCCGTCAGCCGTGGTGCGCGGGGACCCGGAGCAGGTCGCGCACCGTGGCGGAGGGCATGTAGCAGCGCAGCAGCGACAAGCCGATCCGCGGCAGGTCGGCCTCGTCACGGTAGAGCAGGAACATCGGCTCGTAGCGTGGTTGGAACTTCGCCTTGAAGGAGTGCAGCGAGCGGAAGCCGTAGTACGGCTCCATCGCCGCGCCCAACTGGTCGAGGATCCGGTCCAGCACGGTGGGCGTCCGGGCGGGGCCGGTGCGGGCCAGCGGCGCGCCGGAGAGCGAGAGGTAGCCCGCGCCCTCCTCCCGCAGGGCCAGGCAACTGGAGGCGATCATGAACTCGACCACCGGCCGGAACCCGTCGCGGCGACGGCGCATCATGTCCAGGGTCCAGCCCCGCGGCACTCCGTCCGTCCCGTACACCGGCATCCACGACGTCACACCGTGGAGGTGCTCCTCGCCCTCCAGGGCCAGCCCGACCCGCATCCGCGGATCCATCGCCTCCTCCACACCGCCGAGGGTGAAGCCCATCTCCGGCAGGCCCATGTCGCCGACCCACTCCTCGGAGATGCCGCGGACCTGGGACAGGATCGGGCGCGGCTGCTCGGCGAGCGAGACGAGCCGGTACTCGACGCCGTCCTTCTTGGCGCGGTTCAGGGCGGTGCGCACGTCCTGCCAGGCCTTGCCGCGGAACTCCAGGTCCGGCAGGTCGATCACGGTGTCCTCGGCGACCTGGACGGACCGCCAGCCCAGCCGGTCGGTGGTCTCGGCGGCCCGGGCGGTGGCGGAGAACAGGCACGGGACCAGCCCCGCGCGGTCGCACATCTCGGCGAAGCGGGTGATCGTCCGGGCCCGGTCGGCCTCCGCGCCTACCGGATCGCCCAGGGCGACCGCGACGCCGGCGTGCGCCCGGTAGGCCACGTAGCTCCCGCCGTCGTCGGTGGGGAAGAAGTAGGAGTTGTCCGGCCAGGTGGTCATCCAGGAGAGGTTCTCCCCGCCCCGGCGCACCAGCAGGTCCGCGGCCCGGGCGCGCGGGTCGTGGTCGGCCGGCGTCGCGGCCGGCGGCGCCGCTGCCCGGCCGCCCGGCACGGGGG